>JACMIX010000135.1 GCA_014380935.1 Gloeobacterales cyanobacterium ES-bin-141
CTCGCGAATACCCTGACTCTTTACGCAGAGTCAGAATTTCGAGACATTGTTCAGGAAGTCAAGCTGGTGCTAATGGTCAACAACAAAGCAACCCGAAAGGTTGCTATTGATAAGTTCAGGGACACAATCCTGACCTTGTTTCGAGAAATTGATATAGCGGTCCCGACCGGCCTAATATACGCCCTCTACGAAGAGAACCCCACCAGGTTCGAGCAAGATTACGGAACAGTCGAGTTGCAGTTAGACAGAACCAGGACCGATACCTGGTGTGTAGTGATTCTCCCGGCACTGTGACATAGGTCACACCTAGTTGCCCCAAGTATTCGTGCCCAATCCCGCTTGTGACGGTACTGCGTCTAGCCTCCCCGCTTTGCGCTAAATTAGAGCTTTAATTCGGGTAGTGCTTGTCTACCATGTCCACTTCACTACCGCAAAGCTTCGATGAAGCGATCCAGCAGGCTCAACTGGCAGTGCGTCTGGCGCTCAAAGATGGCCGCACTCGTCTGCAAGTCGAGATTCAAAGTACCAGGCGCTCGTCGGTCGGTCTGGCCCAGCCCCTCACCAATGTCGTACCCCAACCGCTCACCGTGGTGTTCGGCGTCGGTAACGCGGATGTCGCTTTCAACACCTGGGGCGAGGTGCCGCACAATTTGCTCAACATCGGTGAACGCGATTTCCTCGGCAATACCTGGCAATCCCTGGTCTTGATCGACGCCAGCTCGATCGATGTCGAGGAGGTAGAGCGCTACGCCGACCAGGCGCAGAAACGGCCCTTCCTGATGATCAACAACTGGCCGGAAGCCCCGACCCAGACCGGGATCGGCAGGGGTCCCGAGCGTCGTCGCCAACAATTTCGCGGCACGGTCGAGGTGGCCTACTTCCTGCAAGCCTTCCGCTACCGGCCCGCCGTTCTTTTTCGCCAGTACCCAGCCCCCTGGCAGATCTGGGAGGGGAGCGAAGGCCAGTATCGTCTGCGGGCCGAATCGGAGCAACCCTTCACGATCAAAGACCTGCCGTCCGAGCGCCTGCTCAATCCCTTGCGTTCCGCAGACCTGCTTTTTCGGGGACCGCTGTTTTTCCGCACCTGGTGATGCACAGTTCTAAAACCCTGTTAGTTCTGTGTGGGCCGACAGCTACGGGCAAGTCCGGGCTTGCCCAGCAGCTCGCCCATTATCTAAACGTGCCTGTCTTGAACGCGGACTCGCGCCAGGTTTATCGCGGCTTCGACATCGGCACGGCCAAGCCTACCGCCCAGGAACGACTGGAAGTAGAACACCTCCTCATCGATGTGGCCGACCCCACCGAGAACTTCAATGCCATTCGCTACCAGGCCCTTGCCAACACCGAGATCGAACGGTTGCACCGTGAAGGCCGCGTTGCCCTGCTAGTGGGCGGTAGTGGTCTTTATTTGCGGGCAGTGAGTATGGGTCTCACCCCACCGGCGGTCCCTCCTGATCCCAAATTGCGCGCCCATTTGCAACCGTTAACGGCCTCAGAACTCCATCACCAACTGCAAGCACAGGACCCCGACTCGGCTCGACGCATCCATCCCAACGACCGAGTACGTCTCGAACGGGCTCTGGAGGTTTGTCTAAGTACCGGGCAACCGCTCAGTGCTCAGCAATCCCGGCATCCCCCTGACTACGCGGTGCGGACGATTGGGCTGTGTGCTGAGCGCTCACTGCTTACCGAGCGCATCGCGGCGCGTACTTACAGGATGCTCGCGCGCGGGTGGCTTGAGGAGGTTGCCTGCCTGAGGGAAAGATACGGCTCAGATTTGCCCCTGCTCCAGACGCTCGGCTACGGCGAACTGGGCAGCCACCTGGCCGGGGATATGAGTCTGGAGGCGGCTATCGAGCGGACAATCATCCGGACCCGTCAGTTTGCCAAGCGTCAGATGACCTGGTTTCGAGCCGACTCCACCATTCAGTGGCTGGATATCTCGGCAGGCGAACAATCCCTGTGGGAGCAGACCCAGCGGTTGGTGGACGGTTTGTAGGGGTGGGCTTCAGTAAAAGGTTTCGAGGGCCTCGCGGTTGCCGACAAAACGCCAGTGCCAGGGCTCGTAACTAACACTCTGGGAGGTTTGCTTTGGAAAGGACATCTCGTAGCCATAACGACCCGCATGGCGAACCAACCAGCGGAAAGCCGGGGTGCGCTCGAAGATAAGTTGGGCATCGCTGCCGCTGTTACTCGCGTCCCCAATGTCGATCGCGTACCCGGTGTGGTGCTCCGAGTAGCCGGGTGGCGCGTTGACGCGGGTGGCAGTGCTGGCCGTTCCCTGCTTGCCCAACTGCCGGGTGAACAGCTTTTCTTGATAGCTCTCGTCACGAAACCCGGAGATGCCGATCAATCCAACTCCCTCGGCACGGGCAGCAAGGCGCATGCGCTCGTACTGGGTGGCAGCCTGTTTGCGAAGCCAGACTCCCCGGCCTGTGTTGCGGTATTTGCTCACCATCGTGAGGTCGGAGCGGGGGGCCTCGGCGTAGCGCCGGTGACCCAGTAGCGGCTGCTTGCTATCGGTAACTTGTTTGACTACAACCGCCGATGACTTACCCGTTGCAGACCGGGGTATGACAAGCCACCCGAGACCCGCAATCAGAGCTACTCCAGCAACCAGTGCCAGCCATGTCAGCTTGCCGTGTGGCTTGGGGGACTCGAACGTAGTGGCCGCCGATTCCCGTTGAAGGACTGGGATATCCTCTAAATCATCTTGCATCGTCACCGTACCGAACCGTCTGAGGAAGACTCCGCGCCAAGGGCCGCGAGGACCTGGGTCGCGTGGGTCTCGGGCTTCACTTTACTGAAGATATGCGCAACTTTGCCTTCCGGGTCAATGACAAACGTGCTTCGTCTAATACCGATCGTCGTCCGGCCCATGAATTTCTTTTCTCCCCAGACCCCATAAGCCCTGGCTACCATACCCTCTGTGTCGGCCAGGAGCGCAAACGGAAGGCCAAGTTTGTCGCTGAACTTGCGGTGTGAGCGTACATCGTCCGTGCTCACGCCCAGGATGATGCTCCCCTGATCCTCGAAGCGCTCGAAGGCATCACGAAATGCCTGCGCCTCGGTGGTGCAGCCGGGTGTATTGTCTCGCGGGTAAAAGTAGAGGA
>JACMIX010000136.1 GCA_014380935.1 Gloeobacterales cyanobacterium ES-bin-141
GGGTATCGCCCAGGTCTTGGGTATAGAAAACGTCACCGTCATCTGCACAGATGACTACCACCGCTATGACCGCAAACAGCGTGCCGAACTCGGTATCACCGCCTTGCATCCTGATTGCAACTATCTCGACATCATCCAGCAGCACCTGGCGATGCTGCGGACCGGGCAACCCATCCTCAAACCAATCTACAACCACAAAACCGGCACTTTTGACCCGCCGGAGTACGTCAAGCCCACGAAGTTTGTCATTGTCGAAGGATTGCTCGGTTACTCAACCCGTGGGGCGCGCGATTGCTACGACGTCAAGGTCTACCTGGCACCCCCCGAGTCCCTGCGTACCAGGTGGAAGGTCAAGCGCGACACGCTCAAGCGCGGCTACACCGAGGAGCAGGTCCTGGCCGAGATGCAAAAGCGCGAGTCGGACTCCGAGCAGTTTATTCGTCCTCAACGCCTGTGGGCCGACCTGGTGGTCAGTTTCTACCCGCCCGAGGCCGAAGCTGCCGAGACCAACTCCCACCTCAACGTGCGCCTCGTCCTCAGACCCACCATCCCGCACCCGGACTTTACCGAGATCGTCAGCCAGAGCAGCGCACATGCCCTATCGTTCAAGCCGGCTATCCGCCTCGAACTCGACCGGGACATGGGCAAACCCGTCGATGTGCTCGAGATCGACGGCCATGCCACCGGCGAGCGGGTTCAGGAACTGGAACAGGTCCTCTGCAGCGGCGATGCCAGCCTGACCAACATCTGCAACCGCGAGATTAACCCGACGCTTGGCATAGTGGCCGGCACGACCGGCGAAATGCTTCAGAGCAATCCGCTTGCTATCACGCAGTTGCTGATCACCTACCACATGCTCAAAGCGACCCATACTTCTCCTTGAGTGGTACCGGGGACCATTCTGGTCGGATCGTCTTGCCTGCGCTATCTCGGATGGTGATCTCACGCTCGTCTGCCTCGACAACGATGCCTTTTTCAGAACCGTTGACGCCCAGTACCACAGCAAAGATTGCCCGGGTTTGGTTGGGGGCTGTGAGCGTAACCACATTGCGGAACGCGTCTCGCTCGGGATTGCCGTAGACGGGCAACATCTCTGGTGCCGTGGTACGGCTCCAGGTCTGGGTGGAAAAATCGACGACATGCGCAGGCACACCTTCGAGTGTGAAATTAAATTGGCGGCCGATATTGCTCAGGTCCCGGGCAGCGGTGAGCAACCGGAAGTGGAACGTGCGGGGCAAAGGCGTCTCTATCTGGTCCACCAGGACGAGTGCACCGGAGGGCAGGTAGGTGAGACTGCGGCGATAACGGGTGAAATACTGGCCACCGGTGTATCTTTCGTCTTTGAGTAGATAGAGCCCGCCCAGATCGCACAGGTAGCTGGTGTGCGAGGGAGTCTTCTCGGTGGCGAGGAGTGTCGCCTGGGGGCGGGATTTCTGGATGTCGGATGAAAACCAGCGTGCTCCCTCACCCAACTGGCCTACGTGCTGTCCACCCTGAGTACCCCGACCCTCCACCACGATCAGGTTGTGGTTAGAGGTCAGTTTACTGCGCGCGTAGCCCGCCTCCGGGATGACTGCCTGCGGACCCCGGTAGAAAACAAAATTGCCTGCGTCGGGGTGAGTGTGGCCGCTGATCAGTTTTGTACCCCAGAGAGCGGTCGCTGTCTTACCCGCGGCAGGCCCGCACTTGAAGCCGAGAAAATTGGGGTTCGAATCCGTCCAGGAACTGCGCACGCTATAGATGCCGAGGTCAGGCCAGTCGTAGCCGAGTTCGAGGTCGGAGCGCTTTGCCTCGGGGACAGTTGCGTCGTACCAGAACAGGTTCCGCCAATCGCGCCTTTCGCTGCCGGGCTTGAGGTCTGCACTGCGCTTTACGTTGCTCTCCATCACCGCGGCGAGCAGTTGGGCTTTGTCGTCCCGGAAGCGCGACGCGATCCGACGGTAGAAGTGGGAACCGAGGTAAGAACGTGCATAGGAGTCCCCGTAGGCAAAAAAACCGGCATCGCCAGGCAGCAGGGCGTACAGACGGGTACTCTGCCGTTCGATGGCATCTCCCTCATCAAAAGGGACGGAACTCTCAGTCAGCTGTCCGGCAATGGTGGCAAAGGTAGAGTAAGCCTGAGCACCATAGGAATAATAGAAGTAGCCTTCGACCGGTGCGCCATCCGTGCCCATGGTCTTGCGTACGAGCCAGAAATCCTGCATGGCTTCGTCCATCCAGGTCTTTTGCTCATTCAGTGCGAGTGGACTGCCCGTATCACCCCAGAGCACGGCGGCGCTCAGGGCCAGGGCGGCGTAGTTGAACCAGTTGTGGTTGGCCAGGAACTGCTGGGCTCGCCATTGCCGGGCGGAGGTGTTGGCAGGAGAACGCAGGTAACGGGCCATGGCGATCAGGTGCCTGCGTGTCCTGGTTTTTGTGTCGGCGGGGAGCGCGTCGTAGAGCCAGTCGTAAGCCGTACCGAGGCCAAGCATCCAGTGCGAGAGCGCCAGGTCCTGTTTTGGTAGACCCCAGGTGCTCATGGCATCCATCCAGTTCACGGCCCCGGCCAGGTAGATCTTCTTTCGGGCCGGGTTGTCCTCGACCAGATATGCGAGCGCCATCCAGGGCAGTTGGTTGCCGTAGCCGCGCAGCGGGTCCTCGCGGTCGAGGTCTACGGACTCAGGAGGAGCAGTACCTGCGAACCGGGTTGCCTGGGCGAATAAGTCCCGGGCGTAATTGGCATAGGCAGGATCACGGACCCTTTGCTTGAGTTGGGACAGGGGCAGGCCGGGGAACATGAAACGCGGGTGGGACCCACTCAGAGCCGCCCTGGGTAAATAGATCTGGGCGGGCTCGGGTAGTCCGAGTTTCGACTTGTAGGAGGCCATGCGCTCGCGTTCAGGACCAGGCCGGAAATCCTCGTCCACACGCGACTGCAATCGTGGTTGAAGCTGGGGTGCTATAGAAAAATTCGTCTGTGCCAGTATCGGCAAAGGTATCAGGATACTTAAAATCGCTGACACTATTTTTATCGACATCTGTAGTTTGCTCCTTTTTAACCGTGTAAGAAATTAGTGATCACCGCTTTGTGGGCGCACCTTGCCATTGCGAGTACATCCCAAGTGGTTACTCGAAACTAACCATAGATGGTTAAGTTTTTGAGTATGAGTACGGACTGAACTAGTCTTTCATAGTTACTCATGTAGTGAATAGTTTTCTGCCTTTGATGCATCGTGAACATCTACAGGTATCTAGATCTAGGATTTTTCGAAGACAGTGTTGAAATTACTTACAGTGTCTAAAAAGTGCTTTCCGTAGTCACTCGACTAGCCGGATAGATAGAAAGTCTCCTGATTCGAAAGATTGTTATTAAAGTTGTCCACTCTCATCTCAGTGGAGCAACACTTGCGATTAGGGGATAAGAATTTTATGATCAACATCTTTAAGACGACGGCCTGTGAGCCGACGCGTTTTGCAGGTCCGTGGTCCGGGTGGACACATTGCTTGAGTGGCAGTCTAGCCATCGTCATTGCCTGCGGTATCTTGTCTAATCCAGCTCAGACAACAGCACAAACGCTGGCAAGCGGCGACGTCGTTTCTGCCGTTGTTGATCCGGGCAATCCTAGCGTCACTGTCCCGTGGTCTTTCTCGGGCATATCCATCGAATACCCTGATGCTTTCCGCTTTGTCGGCAAGACCAGTGGCCAGATCAATCCCGCCCTTGTTCAACTGCTCAAAAATCTTAGCCTCGGTAACGGTGCTGCCATGCTCCGGATTGGCGGCAACAGCACGGATGAGTCCTGGTGGAACCCGGACAACCTGGCGAAACCCCTTGGCGTCAGCTTTAACATCATTCCCCGGGACCTCACTAATATCGGCCGGGTAGCCGAGCAGAGCAATGGCCAGGTCATTTGGGGTCTTAACCTCGGGCACAACGACCCTGCCTTAGCAATTGAGCTGGCCCGGGCCATCGGTTCTAACCAGTACAACCCGGCGGTGCGCACGGCTTTCTTTGAGGTGGGCAATGAGCCGGACTACTATCCGGGCCACGTACACTACACCGACCCTGTCACCGGAGCCGTGGTTTATATGCGGTCTGCCGACTATTCCTTCTCCCAGTACTCGAATGAGTACGGCACCTTTGCCCAGTCTCTGCAAAGCACGCTGGGAGCGGCGGCGGTACCCCTCAGCGGACCTGCCTTCACGTCCTACCAGTACATGCAGTACCTGCCGACGCTGTTGGACGAGAATGCCGGGGCCATTAACGCCGTCACCTACCACCGTTACCCGTTGAATGTCTGCGGCAAGAATCCCGGTGATTCCGACTACCCGACCGTCTCGCAAATACTCGCCGACCAGTACTCCTACAGCATCGCTGAGGGAGTAAAGGGCTTTGCTGCCGAGGCAAATTCGCGCGGCCTACCTCTGCGCATCAGCGAGATGAACACCGTCGCCTGCGGCGGTGCGGATGGGGTGAGCAATGTCTTCGCCTCGGCCCTCTGGGGTACCGATATGCTGTTCGAGCTGGCCAGGGTGGGTGTCAAAGGCACCCACATGCACACGATCTCGGGCGGGTACTACAGCCCCTTCAAGTTTGCGCTCAGCACGGAGAGCGGCAGCGAGGTGTACACCCCGACTGTTTATCCGCTCTACTACGGACAACTGCTCTTTGCCCAGGCAACTGCCAACGAGGCCAAACTCCTGCCGGTCAGCAAGACCGCCTCGGGTAACGTCAAAATCTGGGCGACCAGGGACAATAAAGGCGTCACTCGCATCGTTGCCCTCAACAAAGACCTGGGCGCAAGCGGCAACGCTCGCATTCAGATCTCAGGCACCTACCCGGCTGCGACCCTGGTGCAGCTGTCCGGCTCCTCGGCCTATGCCCGGACCGGGCTGACCCTGGCCGGTCAGACCTTCGACGGGACGATGGACGGCAAACCGCTCGGCACCTACACAAGCTCGAGCGTCGCTCCCAGCAATGGCACTTACGTCTTCTCTCTGCCTAAGTCGAGTGCCGCCATGCTGACGATCCCGCCCGGTACACCCGCCCAGGTCGCCACTCGTATCGACACCGGCAGCCCGAGCACTTACGCCGACCCATCGGGCAATCTGTGGCTTGCCGACCAGTATGCAGATGCCGGGACCGTGCGTACCAAGACCATCACCACCACCGGCTCCTACCCAAACCAGTTGTTCCAGACCTACCGCTATGGCCAGACCTTCACCTACCGGGTACCCGTGCCCAACGGGAACTACAAGGTGAACCTGTACTTTGTTGAGCCCTACTTTGGCTCTGCGTCGAGTCCAAACGACGGGCGCACGGGTTGTACGGACAGGCGAGTGTTCGACATTTCCGTCAATGCTCAGGCGACGGCGGACAACGTGGATGTGTGCAAGCTGGCCGGGGGAGCAGACAAGCAACTGCGTCTGTCCTACACGACGAATGAGACGAGCGACTCGCTGAGTATCAAGTTCGATTCAAGCCCGGCTGTGGGAGGCAAAGACCAGGCGATAATCTCGGCTATCGAGTTGATCAAGCAGGACTAGCGACCGTTCTATTAACGTGAATCGAGGCCGGCAGATGTAAAATCTGTCCGGCTTTTCTGTTGTGTCTGATACCTACCTTTCTGAACCTATTTTGTGGACATTCTGCGCAATTTTGTGAAACCTTTGAGTTTGATAAAGATTTGCGTATAGATGCCAACTTCGCAAAGTATAGAACCCTCGCCGTGTAAAGCTTTTTGAGCACCTTGATAAACCTGATCAGTTTTGCTTGCTTTGTAGATAACGCGTCCTGACGAACACCTTTGTCCAGAAAGTAGGGGGAAATTTATGTATCTTCGTTTTTTACCGCGCTCCCTGCGTGGTGCTGTGGCATTTGTTTGTGTTGGTGTAGCACTGCTTGGCAGTGCGTGCCGGGTAACCGCGCAGACCCTGGCCAGCGGCGATGTTGTTTCTGCCATTGTTGATCCGGCCAAC
>JACMIX010000137.1 GCA_014380935.1 Gloeobacterales cyanobacterium ES-bin-141
CGCATCGTGGACGAGCGCACCAAGACCGAGATGAAAGCGATCCTCCGCGAGATCCAGAATGGTGAATTTGCCAAGCAGTGGGTGCTCGAAAGCCAGGCTAACTACGCCAGTTTCAAAGCGATGCGCCGCCGCGAGGCAGAACACCCAATCGAGGAAGTCGGCCAGGAACTGCGTCAGATGATGTCCTGGCTAAAGCAGCCCTAGCACGCTCAAAGCTCACTTCAATTCAAAGAGCTTGATTGCGTCCCCCTGGGTGTTTGCAGGTTCGAGCGGAACCAGTGTCTGTTTGCTGTTGAAGCGGAATGTATACAGGAGCAGATTTGCACCGCCGAGTTTAAGGGTGGTGAAGATATTGATGTGGGTCTTGGGGTCGCTCAGGTCAGGTTTGGTGAGGTTGAACTGGGCAATCCGATCACTCAATACCGAGTTTGATGTCTGCGTTGAGATACTCAACTCCAAAGGCTTGCCCAGACTCGCACTGGGAGACTGAGTCTGTTCTGGCGTGGGAATACCCACTACCGGAGGGGCATTCACCACATTCGGAACTGTGGGCAACGGCGCGGATGCATCCGCGCCGGTCCGGTAATCGCTGTAGCGGCTGCCGATATCTATCGGCCCGTTGAAGACCCGGCGAGTAAAACCCAGCGGTATCCAGAAATTCATACGAATCTCCATCCGGGTGCGCAGTGGCAGCCAGTACATCTCTCCGTTGCTGCCGGCAAGGGGCTGAAAGTCGAGCGTTCCGTTCGCAACGCCCCAGACCCCGGAGAGCGAAAGCCTCACCCGGCGTGGAAGAGCCGTTTGGGTATCGAGCCACAACTCACGCAACTGACCATCGCGCTTAGGGCTGAGGCGCAGGTGGTAGACCGGTTCACCCGCCAGTTCTATCCTTTCGACTCGACCCGCAGTGTAGGTCTCGGGGGTAGCGTCAAGCTCAATAGTCACCTGCGGAGCGAGTCGTTCGGGATGCTCGATGTACTCGGAGTACATACGCAGGCGGTCACCGTGATCCACAAAAGTAACCTGCGAGGATTCCAGACGATGGAACCGGTCCGTCTCGATGACATTGGCCTCCCAACTGCCGTCCGTACGGAAGTGAAAGTCAGCGACGGCAATGCCTTCCTGCCAGCCAACTATCTGAATCTGCTGGGTGTAGCGCAACTCGCCGGGGAGTTTCAGGCCCTGAAGTGCCTGGTGGTAGCGTGCGAACAACTCGGGTGCCGGGGGAATTTCTGCTGCGACCGTGCCCAGAGGTGGTGCCGTCAGCAACAGCCCGACAAGCAGTGCTACAAACCGGTACCTAATCGATTGCGATCGGTTGTGGACCCTTGCCGCTGCCATTGTTTTGAACGGAGGCGCTTGAGGCCGTGAAGTTGCTGCCATCCTGTCTCATTTGCTCGACCAGCCAGTTTTTGACCGGGTCCTCGGTGAGGTTGAGCCGCAGGATACCTGCTACGAAACCACCCAGGAAAGGAAGTGGTTGGTCTGTCAGGGAGCGCATTAGGGGACTTAATTCATCCATAAGTTACCGTCCTCAGGAGTTGTAGTAGGTTTACGGTTTGAGCGCCCGCTGAAAATTGCGCCGGAACTGGGACGATGTCAAAAACAGGGCCGGCCAGATCAGTGCAAGCTTCCAGACCTGGTCATCCTGGTACATACGCTTTGCCCCTTTCATAAAAAACCAGGCTCCGGCTGCATAACCAACTACCAAAAGCAAGATCAACAGCTTCATATCATCCGACCTGTAAATATCACCTAATGCCAAGATAACTTGTTCGCTCGAGTCACTGTCGGATAGCGTTCAGTTACCCAGGCCAGAACTCGCCACCGAGCGCTTGTTCGAACGTGTACGGGCAGGCATCAGGAAAATGACTATAGGGCAGGTCCGTTTCCTTGACGGCCAGGTCTACCCCAGACTCCCAGGACCGCACAAATGCTTCGTCCAGGTACGATTTTAAACTCGGTTGTTCTAAGAGCAACTCGAGTATCTCGCGCCGTTGCCCGGTGATGGTCGCCTGCCAGGAGTTGCTGCGCCGGTCCGGCTGAAACTGCCACTTGAGCAAGTGACCTACCAATACAACCAATCGGTTGCGCAACTCGCGTCGTTCTGCACGTCCCAGGGACTCTATCTCCTCTACGAGGTTCTCGATATCGAGACGGTGCCACCGACCGGCCTTGAGCAAAGCCGCCTGCTCGAGGGTCCAGGCGTGAAAATCGGCCTCGTACGGGGTGTGTCGTCTCTGGGATTGCTCTGCATTCATGCGCCCAGTCTAATGCACCGCTGACACTCGTTTGTAGAGCTGATACAGTGGTAAAAGTGACTGCCGCGGGTCGGTAGCTCAGTGGTAGAGCATTCGGCTTTTAACCGACTGGCCGTGGGTTCGAGCCCCACCCGACCCACCTCCAATTCTTCAAAAGCTATGGTCCAAGCTGGGTCACGAGTGTAACCCCAGTCGGACAATCTTCCAGCAAGGGACATTGCGTGCACCGGGGTGCTCCGGCAATACAGCACTTGCGGCCGTGCTCGACCAGGTAGTTGTTCCAGTTGCGCCAGGACGTGCGGGGCAGGCACTCAATCAGGTCTTGCTCGATCTTGCGGGCGTCGGCTGATTGTGTGAGGCCCAGGAGCCGCGAGATACGCCTTACGTGGGTATCGACTGCGACCCCCTCGACAACCCCGTGACAATCCGCGAGTACCAGATTGGCAATCTTGCGGGCCACACCAGGTAGTGCTACCAACTCGGACATCGTGGCAGGTACCAGGCCGCCGTGCCGTTCGATGAGCAATCTCGAAAGGGCAATCAGGTTGCGCGTCTTGGTCGGACCTAACCCCGTGGAGCGGATGTAGCCGAGTAACTCCTCGTAGTCCGCCGTGGCAAAGGCAAACGGGTCTGGAAAACGGGCGAACAGGGCCGGGGTAATCTGGTTGACCCGCTCATCCCGGCATTGCGTGGCAAGCACGGTAGCCACCAGATATTCGAACGGATTGCGGGATTCTAGACTGAGGCTAAGACCTTGCGGATAGGCCGCTTCGAGTCTGGATACAAGGCGACTGGCCCGGAGCGAGCGGGCGACAAGTGGCTGGAACGCGTCCACGGGTAGTGTCCTCGGTCATCTGCTCCCTCTAATAACACACGCTCAGCTGGCCTTGCAGCACGGATTCAATTCTAGAAACGTTTACGACTACACGCGCTGCAGGATGTAGAGGACGTGGTCTGCGAGCCGGTTGACAGGCCAGTAGCGGGCCAGACGTTGATCCAGACGGCTGCCGAGTTCGAACCAGCGTGGCCAGCGCTCGACGGGGCCGTGTAAATAGGTCGGTGGCACCGCGAAGCCAATCCCGAGCATCGCCTCCAACCGGAACCAGGGCGCGAAGGCCCGGACTACCTGGCCCCGGTCGTGGTAGACCACCAACACCTCGGCACCCGTCCCGATCGAGACACGCACGGTACCCGGACGCCAGCGCCGCAGGGCACGCCTGGGTTGCCCCCGGCCAAGATAGCCCGCCATCTCCCACAGGCAGGAACGGCCAAAAAGACACACCACCACGGGGCTACCGGGTACCACGCGGGGTGCGAGGGCACAGGCAAAGCGGTCCAGGTCCACCACACAGTTGAGGGCGGCAAAATTCGAGAAGACACCGTTAAATTGCCCATCGACAGCTGCGACGTTTTCGGCGGCGAGTACCCGTGTCCTGACCAGGTCCGTGAATCGGCAGCGCCTGGCTGCCTGCTCGATCATGCGTACCGAGGAGTCGGTTGCGAGGACACCTACCCCGCGGCGGGCGAGGTACTCCGCATCGATCCCGGTCCCGCAACCCAGTTCGAGCACTTGTTGTCCCGGATGCCATAACCGGTCAATGTGATGCCAGACCTGAGCACGCTGAAGCAGACCGACGCGGGTCATGGCGTAGGTGCGGTCGTAGTCCTCGGCCAGGTGATCAAAGGGAACTTGCGACAAACCAGCCTCTTCGAGATGTGGTAACCTCGTGCCGAGTGCAATGTACATTCAAAGCTCATCTGTAGCCTGCTTCATGATGCAATCTAGCGTGCTCTGTCTTGGAGAAATGCTTTGGGATTGTCTGGCTGACCAGCCGGACCGGTCCGAACCCGAGGTGGTCTCCTGGACACCCTATCCAGGTGGTGCTCCTGCCAACGTAGCCTGTGCCCTGGCACGGCTGGGAACGCCAAGCGCTTTTGTCGGCTGCCTTGGCACGGACGAGGACGGCGAAAAACTCAAGCATGTGCTCGAACAAAACGGAGTGGACACCCAGGGTGTCCAACGCAACGATCTTCCGACCCGCAAGGTTTATGTAACCCGTACGAGTGCCGGTGAGCGCCACTTTGCAAGCTTCGGGGGACGCGCACATGATGGTTTTGCCGATACCTGCCTGAAGGCAGAGCACTTGAGTGAGGCCCAGTTCGAGCAGGCCGAGTTTCTGGCTTTCGGGACGCTGATGATGGCTTTTCCGGACTCGGCCCGAGCAATCGAGCACGCACTTGGATTGGCGGACACCGCCTACGTAAAAATCCTGCTCGATGTAAACTGGCGGCCGGTTTTCTGGGCCGAGCCCGAGCAGGCGGCTCCCGTGGTGCTGAAGTTGATCGAGCGGGTGGACGTGCTCAAGATCGCCGATGAGGAGGCAGTCTGGCTCGGCCTGCCGACGGTCGCATCCCTTCTAGAACGTTTCGATCACCTGGAGGGTGTTTTTCTGACCCGTGGCGCACGCGGGTGCGTCTGGCAAGTCGGAAGCAACCAGGGCGAACATCCCGGCTTCAGTGTTCCGAGTGTTGATACAACCGGGGCGGGTGATGCGTTCGTTGCCGCCCTGCTTCACCAGCTGGGTCACCTGCCTGTCAGTGCCTGGATGGAGCATGCCTCTCAGGTCGTTGAGTACGCGAGTGCCGCCGGGGCGCTCAGTACCCTCAAAGCCGGTGCGATCGCGAGTGCCCCGACCGACCCGGAGGTTCAGGCCTTTCTAAAAGCTCAATCACAGTGACCCGCGTGCCATGGTCTGGTCCTCTCGCCTGATCGAAATCCCGGCATTCCTAACTGCCATGCTGTTGTTTGCCCCGGCGGTCGTAGCCCAGGTGCTCGGGGATCTGGACGGGGATGGTCAGGTGAGCGAGGCGGACCTGGGTGTTCTGGAGCGCTATCTGGATGGCTCAACCATCCTGTCTGATGTGCAGACCCGCCAGTCCGACCTCAATCAGGACGGGCAGATCAATTCGGAGGACGGTGTTGCTCTGCGCCGGTATGTCATCTCGACGCCGAAGCCAGGACCCGTCACCAGTACAACCAGGACTGCTCCACCGAATAAGGCGCGGTCCGCTAACCGGTTAATGGCCTGGTCCCAAACCAGTTTCCCGTTGAAGATATACGTAGGTTCCCTGCCAAAGAACAGCTTGAAGTACCGGGGCCAGTACGACGCAGCCCTCAGGCAGGCCCTTGACCTCTGGAATGAAGTCGGTATTGCAGGTAGCCCGGTCTTCGAACTCTCAACCAGTCAGGAATCAGCAGATATTCAGCTCGGGTGGAGCATGAAGCCGAGTGTGCGAGGTAGAGCGGGGGCAACGTTACTGGATCAGCTCGTGCAGCTTCCCGGCAGTCAGTCACTTGAAATTAGACACGCAAACATGGTGGTCTACTTGGTGGAGCGCGACCCCAGATTTATTCGCGAGATCCTGACCCACGAACTGGGTCACGCCCTGGGGCTATTACACAGCAACGATAGGACCGACATCATGTACCACACAGGACAGGTCCGCGTTCTGAACGGCAAGAAGATTTTTCGCCCGTTCCGCATGGACACTGCCATAAAGACTCTGGAGCGGCAGTACGCCGAGGCGTGGCAGAATTTTACGCTCAGCTCGACTGCCCCGTGAGTGTAGCTTGCACGGGGGCGGCGGTTGTGGATGTTCTGGTAAGGGCTCCCCGGACATTGCCTGCGCCGGGCGAATCGAAGATCGTTGATGCGATTAGCCTTGCCCCGGGTGGATGCGGCATCAACACGGCAATTGGTCTCGCACGGTTGGGTGTTGATGTAAGTTTTTGGGCACGGCTTGGAGCCGATGGAGCGGGGGACTTCCTTCGAAATCAGCTCGAAGGGCACAGGGTCAGGCTCGACAATTGGCAGCAAAGTCCCGAGCGGACTACCAAGAGTGCCGTGGTCCTGGTGAGTGAGAGCGGGGAGAGGGCTTTCTTGCGCACTTCGGGGGGTGGCAACGCTCTCAGTCTGGACGACTTCGAGCACGCCGAGTGGTCGGGAATCCGTCACCTGCACGTTGGCGGCTGCTATTCCCTGCGCCGCCTGCTCGACGTAGACCTGGCCCAGGCTCTGCGTCTCGCCCGTGCTTACGGTGTGACCACCTCGGTCGATACAGTCTGGAGCCATGACGACAACTGGGATACCCTGCTGCCTGCCCTGCCCTGGGTGGACCATCTGCTGCCGAGCCTGGCCGAGGCCCGCCGTCTGACCGGTGAGCAGGACCCCGAGGCTATCTGCGCCTGGTTGCACGGGCGGGGGGTCACTACGGTGGTTGTTAAACTCGGAGCCCGTGGAGCCTTCTTCAGCACCACGCAAGATCGGGCGGCCAGTCCTGCCTTCGCTGTGCCCGGGGGCCGGGTGGTTGACACGACTGGGGCGGGCGATGCTTTTTGTGCGGGATACATCGCGGCTTTACAGGTGGGGCGTCCGCTTCCGGAGGCGGTGCGCTGGGCGAACGCCTGGGCCGCCATTGCGGTGAGTGCCCTGGGAGCTACGACGGCTCTGCACGACCGGGAGCAGTTGATGGATCGCCTGGAAGAAGGGGTAATTTGAACGACGAGCTGTCGTCCCAGTCTCCCAGAAAGTTAATTTGGCAATGCCCCGCAAACTGGATGTTCGTTCCAGTGAGACAATAGATACGGAAATAAATGCTGGCAGCTCGACGCTTTGACCGCACCCATGCTCGAATCCGATACCGTTATTCTGGGGCGCTACCGGCTCGTCCGTCCCCTAAACCACAACCCATTGCGGCAAACCTGGCTGGCGAGAGACGCTCAAGAAGAGGTGGTCCTCAAGGTGTTGGCGGTGGGTGGGCAGTGGGACGATTTCAAGCTTTTCGAGCGCGAGGCGCAAACGCTCAGACAATTGACCCACCCGCGCATCCCTCGCTACCGCGACCACTTTCGCATCGACGATGGTCAGTCGTGGTTCGCTCTGGTGCAGGAATACATCTGCGCCCCATCGCTAAGAGAATGCCTCGAGCAGGGGATGCGCTTCGATGAAGCCAAGTTCTGCGACCTCGCCACTCAGGTACTCGAAATCCTCTGCCACCTCCACGTCCTCAATCCGCCGGTCCTGCACAGAGATATCAAACCGAGCAACCTGCTGCTTGCGGAGGACGGGCAAGTTTACTTGATCGATTTCGGCGCTGTCCAGAACCTGGCGGCCGTAGAAGGGAGTTCGTTCACAGTGGTGGGCACCTACGGCTACACGCCGATGGAGCAGTTCGGAGGACGGGCCGGCCCGTACTCCGACCTTTATGCTCTCGGGGCTACCCTCATCCATCTGGCCACGGGAACCGCACCCGCCGACCTGCCCCAGGCGGATCTGCGGCTGCGCTTTCAGGACCGCACCGGCCTCGGTCCGGCTCTCGTCCGCTGGTTGGAGCGGATGACCGAACCGGCACCGGAGCGGCGTTTCCCGTCAGCCCGGGTGGCCCTGGAGGCGTTGGTCGAGGCGGGACCGTCTGCTGCCCCATCTGCTCCCGCCTCTGCCCCCAACCCGCCGGATACCTGGCGTTGCAGGCATCTGCTGGACGCACACCAAGATATCGTCCACGGCCTGGCCTTCAGTGAAGGCGGCATGCTTGCCAGTGCCAGTTGGGACGGAACCATCCGCATCTGGAACGCCGCCGACGGGGAGCAGTTGTGCGTGCTCGCAGGCCACCGTTCCCGGGTGCTTTCGGTCGCTTTTGCCGACGACGGCCGGACGCTCTTGAGCGCCGGTGTCGATCGCCTCGTCGGGCTCTGGGACTGGAAAAGCGGCCGACTGAAGCGCATGCTCAAAGGAGCGGCAGAACCGGTGCTGGTCGCCCACGGGCGGAGCCTGGTGCTGGCGGGAGACGGACGGGTCGCCATCTGGGAACCGCAGTCGGAGACCTTCCGGGATTTCCCGTGTCGCAAAGTGGCCACGGGCAGTCCGCTAGCCGTTAGCGACACGTTCCTGGCGGTCCGCAGCCGGGAAAACCGGGTTGAACTGTACGATCTGGAGACGGGGAAGCTCTGGAAAGATCTGCCTGCCTACCCGCCGTTCCCAGGCATCCTACCTCGTTCCATAAAAGCGTCGCCGGGCACTCCACTGTCAGTTGTCGCCCTCGCCTTTAGTCCCGACGGTCATACCCTGGCTATCGCCATCGAAAAAGGGATGTCGCCTTTGTATCAGCCCGACCCTTACCTCCGGA
>JACMIX010000138.1 GCA_014380935.1 Gloeobacterales cyanobacterium ES-bin-141
AACCCGGTTGCAGAAACTCGGGGCTCGTGCAGAGCGGGCGCTCCTGCTGTACCCGCCGGGGCTGGACTTTATTGCTGCCTTTTTCGGCTGCCTGTACGCCGGGGTCGTCGCTGTCCCGGCCTACCCGCCCCGGCCCAACAAGCCCATGCCCCGCATTCGGGCAATCGTGGCGGACTCCTCCGCGACCGTGGCTCTGAGTACCACGCAGGTACTGGCAAACATCGGTAGGCAGTTCGAGATGCCCGACCTGCGGGCTCTACGCTGGGTGACTACCGATGACATCGACGACAGTATGGCCTCGGGCTGGCAAAAACCCGACCTCACCGGCGACGATCTGGCTTTTTTGCAGTACACCTCGGGTTCGACCGCGACCCCGAAGGGTGTCATGGTCACCCACCGCAACCTGCTCCACACACTTGCCGATCTAGACATTGGCTGGGATCACACACCGGACAGCGTCATGGTGTCATGGTTACCAACCTTCCATGACCTGGGGCTTATTTACGGCGTGCTCCAGCCCCTGCGCGACGGGTTCCCGTGTTATCTGATGGCACCGGTTTCGTTTTTGCAAAGTCCGGTCCGCTGGCTGCAAGCAATCACCCGTTACAAAGCAACCCACAGCGCGGCACCAAACTTTGCTTACGACCTGTGTGCGCGCAAGGTGACGCCCGAGCAACGGGCTGCCCTTGACCTGAGCCGCTGGCGCGTGGCGCTCAACGCAGCTGAACCCATCAACCCCGAGACGCTCAGGCGCTTCGTGGATGTGTTTGGACCTTGCGGATTCCGTGCAGAGACCTTGTGTCCGGGATACGGGCTTGCCGAGACGACGCTCAAAGTCTCTACGGTACCGGGGCCTGAAAAGCTTACTCTGTATACGTTGCGCCCGGAAGCATTGGAGCAAAACCGGGTTGAAGAAGCCCCAGCCGGGACACCGGGTGTCCACCTGGTCGGGTGCGGCTACACCGGGCTTGATACACGCGTCGTGATCGCCCACCCCGAGGCCTGTACCCAATGTGCACCCGAAGCAGTTGGGGAGATCTGGGTCTCGGGGACGAGCATCGCTCAGGGGTACTGGAACCGGCCCGAGGAGACGGAACGGACCTTTCGGGCTTACCTCGCGGACACGGGGGAGGGACCTTTCCTGCGGACCGGGGACCTGGGCTTTCTCAAAGACGGTCAGATCTGCGTCACGGGCCGCATCAAGGACCTGATTATCATTGGCGGGCGTAACCATTACCCGCAGGACATCGAGTTGACGGTGCAGGCATCCCACCCGGCGCTCAAACCGGGTGGCGGTGCGGCGTTTTCGATTGAGATCGACGCCCAGGAGAGACTGGTCATTGCCCAGGAAGTGGAGCGCGTCTCCCTGCGCGACCTCGATATCGAGGCAGTGGCCGGGGTCATCCGTCAGGCTGTCTCGGAGCATCACGACCTGCAGGTTTACGCGGTTTCGCTACTCAAGCCCAGTACTGTTCCCAAGACCTCCAGCGGTAAGATACAGCGCCGGGCCTGCCGGGCCGGGTTTCTCGCGGGCGACCTTGCCTCGGTGGGCGAGTGGAGGAGCGGCACCGCCAGTACAAAGCCTCCGGTAGTAGACCGCCCGCCCGAGTCCAGGGGCGCTGCCCGCACGTCGCCCGCGACCAGCGCAATTGAAACCTGGCTGGCCGAGAAACTGGCCGAGCGTTTGGGCATTGGCGCTGATGAGATCGATGTTCACCAGCCTTTTTCTTTCTATGGTCTTGGTTCTGTGGAGACCGTGGGGCTGACCGGAGAATTGGGAGACTGGCTTGGCCGCTCCCTTTCCGCCACGCTGGCCTGGGATCATCCCTCGATTGCATTGCTAGTCCGGCACCTGGTGGGTGCTGATGGGCCTGCTCCAGTACGCACGACCTCGACAGCCCAGGCCCTCGAAGCCATCGCCATCGTCGGGATCGGTTGCCGTTTTCCGGGGGCTGAGGACCCTGAGGCTTTCTGGCAACTACTGCGCGACGGGGTTGATGCTGTTGGCGAGATACCACCGTCGCGCTGGGACAGCAATGCTTATAGCGAGTCCAATACCCGCTGGGGAGGGCTCCTCAACGGGGTGGACCGCTTCGATCCCCACTTTTTCGGTATTTCGCCGCGGGAAGCTGTACACATGGACCCTCAGCAGCGGTTGCTGCTGGAGGTGGCCTGGGAAGCCCTCGAGGATGCCGCGCTTTCTCCTGATCACCTTGGTGGTAGCCGGAGCGGTGTTTTTGTCGGCATCAGCACGGGGGACTATGCCCGACTGCTGCTCCAGGACCCATCCAGCATCGACGCCTATGTCGGTACGGGTGCCGCGGGCAGTATTGCCGCCAATCGCCTCTCCTACCTGCTGGATTGGCGCGGACCCAGTCTGGCCGTGGACACGGCCTGCTCTTCGTCACTGGTGGCGTTGCACCTGGCTTGCCGGAGCTTACGCTACGGAGAGTGCGACCTTGCCCTCGCGGGTGGCGTCAACCTGCTCTTGTCACCGGAGTTGACGATTAGCTTCTCCCGGGCACGGATGATGGCAGCCGATGGTCGCTGTAAGACCTTTGATCACGCAGCGGATGGGTATGTGCGGGCGGAAGGCTGTGGGATGGTAGTCCTCAAGCGTCTCTCGGACGCGCTGGCGAATGGGGACAATGTGCTCGCCCTGGTGCGGGGGACGGCGGTCAATCAGGATGGCCGCAGTAATGGATTGACGGCGCCCAACGGCAATGCCCAGCGCGAGGTCATCCGCGCTGCCCTGGCCGATGCCCGGATCACAGCGGACCAGGTTGCCTGTGTGGAGGCCCACGGCACGGGTACTCCCCTGGGTGATCCCATCGAGGTCGAGTCGCTCAAGGCCGTGTTGATGGAGGGCCGCACGTCCGCTCAGCCGTGTGTGATCGGTTCGGTCAAGACCAATATCGGACACCTCGAAGCCGCAGCCGGGATCGCGGGCCTCATAAAGGTTGTGCTCTCACTGCGCCACGGCGAGATCCCTGCCCACCTGCACCTGCAAAAACTCAATCCCCACATCACCTTCGAGGGCACGCCCCTGTCGATCCCGACCGAGCGACAGCCCTGGCCTACCCCGGCGGAGCGCCGTTTTGCCGGGGTGAGCGCGTTCGGTTTCGGGGGAACCAATTGCCATGTCATTCTCGAGGAGGCTCCCAATCGCGTACCGGTAGAGGCCAACCGTCCCCTGCACCTGCTGACTCTGTCAGCCAAAAGTGAAGCGGCTTTGCAGGTCCTCACCGAGCGTTATATTGCGCGTCTTGCAAACCACCCGGCATCGCCCGCGGACATTTGCTTCAGTGCCAATAGCGGCCGGTCCCACTTTGCCTTTCGCCTTGCAGTGACGGGTGAATCTACATCGCAATTGAGCGACTGTCTTAAAGAAGCCATCCCGACCAGCAGCCGGTCCGCCCGGACGCGCCCAAAAATGGCCTTTTTGTTTACTGGTCAGGGCTCTCAATACGTCGGTATGGGACGCGTGCTCTACGACACCCAGCCCACTTTTCGCCGGGTCCTTGACCGCTGCGACGAACTGCTGCGTCCCCATCTGGCGCAACCACTGCTCTCGGTGCTTTATCCGCCAGCGGAAGTCGATTCGCCGTTGCATCAGACTGCCTATGCCCAGCCGGCCTTGTTTGCCCTCGAGTATGCGCTCTTTGAGTTGTGGTGCTCGTGGGGTGTCCGGCCGGATGCTGTGATGGGTCACAGTGTGGGCGAGTACGTAGCCGCCTGCGCTGCCGGTGTATTCAGCCTTGAAGACGGGCTCAAACTGATCACAGAGCGTGCCCGCCTGATGCAGTCCCTGGCCGAGGGTGGAACCATGGCGGCGGTGTTCACCTCCGAGGCACAGGTCACAGCTGCCATTGCCGCGTACTCGGGTCGCGTTGCGATTGCCGCTGTCAATGGACCGGCGAACGTGGTTGTCTCGGGAGAACGAGAGGCGGTCGCGGAACTACTCGACAGGCTGCATCTAGAGGGGAGCACGGCGCGTTTTTTGCCGGTCTCGCACGCTTTTCACTCGCCTCTGATGGAGCCGATACTCGATGCCTTCGAGCGTACTGCCCGCGAGGTGAGCTTTTCTGTCCCCTGCCTACCCCTGGTGAGCAATCTGACCGGTCGCGAATTCAAGCCCGGAGAAGTACCGGACGCGCTCTACTGGCGCCGTCACCTGCGGGATAGCGTGCGCTTCGAGGCCGGAATAGAGACGCTCCGGGCAGACGGGTATGAGCTTTTCGTGGAGCTTGGTCCCAACCCGATCCTCTCGGGCATGGGCAAACGCTGCCTGCCGGAGGGTGCCGCCGTCTGGCTGCCCTCTTTGCAAAAAGAACAGGACGATTGGCGGGTGTTGCTCGATAGCGTTGGTGCACTCTATGTGCGCGGTGCGGAAATCGACTGGCCGGGGTTCGACCGGGACTATGCGCGCCGTCGCGTGTCCCTACCGACGTACCCCTTCGAGCGTTCGCGCTACTGGGTGCATGAGGATACCCGGACCGTGATACCGCGAGTCTCCTCCGAGCATCCCCTCCTGGGTAGCAAGTTGCGCTCGGCGCTCACGATCTTTGAAGCGCGACTGGAGCCGCGTCTGCTTCCCTATCTGGCTGAGTACCGGGTAGAGGGGGAGGTGGTGTTGCCGGGTGCGGCTTATCTCGAGATGGCAGCGGCGGCAGCCCGAAGTGTTCACAAAACAGGTTCAATCGCTCTGGGCGAGATTGTCTTCGGCCAGGCCCTCACCCTGAATGGCCCGCGCACTGTTCAACTCACGGTGCTTCCCGAATCCGGTGAATCGGCGTTCGAGATTGCCAGCTTGTCGGAGGAGACCGGGCAACCGGCCTCCTGGACGCAGCATGCCCGTGGCAAGCTTCAGAGGCTCCAGGCAGCGGCACCGGGACCGGTGGATATTGGGGACATCCAGGCGCGCTGTACGCAAGAGATACCCGTGTCAGAGCACTACCGATACCTCCGCGAACGGGGGATCGAGTACGGTCAGGGTCTACAGCTTGTCGAGCGACTTCAGCGTACAGATAGAGAGGCTATAGGACAGATTCGCTTACCGGAGCCCGGATCGGACTACCTCCTGCACCCGGCTCTGCTTGAGGCCGCTTTGCAGGTTGCGGCCGCAATGCCGGGGCCAACCGGTCCCGCAGAGGACGCGACCTATGCGCTCGACCGTCTTGAGAGCCTGAAGCTCTACGCCTCCCCGGAGCAAAGCGTCTGGAGCCATGCCTGTCTGCGCCCGTTTTTAGGTCCTGAGCCGGACTGCTTTGAGGTGGATGTACGCCTCATCGACCAGACCGGCCGGGTCACAGTAGAGCTTTCGGGCCTGCGTTACCGGCTCGCGTCTGAGGCAGAGCGCACTTCTGCACCGGTGGATGAGAGCTGGCTCTACGAGTTGCAGTGGCAGCCCCAGGTACTCAATGGTGCCGACCGGGTTGAAGTGCTTCCCCCACTCAGCCGGGGACGCTGGATCATCTTCGCCGATAGTGGTGGGACTGGCCTGCAGCTGGCCGAGCGGCTTGGATCCCTCGGAGAAGACTGCGTCCTGGTCAGCCCCGGCGCGGGTTACCTGAGCACGCCGGGGCAATACCAGCTCAACCCGGAGCAGCCCGAGGACTTTCACCGGTTGCTGGCAGAGGTGATCGGGTCTGCCCACCCACCCTGCCGCGGAGTTGTGCATTTGTGGAGTCTGGAGTCGGGTGGTACCCAGGCGACACCCACGACCCTCGCAGAGGCGCAGGTTGCGGGTTGCGCCAGCGTTCTGCACCTGACCCAGGCGCTCGCGGCCTCCGGCGCATCGCCCGGTCTGTGGCTTGTGACCCGCAATGCTCAGCCGGTGGGGGCGGGCGTCCTCTCGCCTGCGCAGGCGTCCCTGTGGGGTCTGGGCCGTGTACTTGCCGAGGAACAACCCCAACTGGGTTGCCGACTCGTCGATCTGGGTACAGCGGGTAGCGTAAAGGAGATTGCGCTGCTCTGGCAGGAACTGTGGTCTGATGGACGCGAAAGTCAGCTTGCCCTGCGCGGCGATGTGCGCTATGTGGCCCGGCTCGCGCGTTATTCACCTCCCCCTGCCGTTCCCCTCACTCTGCGGGCGGACGGCACCTATCTTATTAGCGGTGGACTCGGAGGGCTGGGCCTTTTGACAGCCCGGTGGATGATTCGCCGGGGTGCGCGTAATCTGATTTTGCTCGGCAGAAGCAACCCTTCTGCCCCGGTCGAGGAGACCCTGGTTGAAATGCGGCGGAGCGTGGTTCGGGTCGTGGTTGCGAAGGCGGACTTGACTCGGCCCGAGCAGGTGAGCGAGGCACTGAGTACACTCGGGGCGCTGCCTCCCTTGCGGGGTGTCGTGCATGCGGCGGGGGTCCTCGATGACGGTGTACTCGCAGGTCAGGAGTGGAAGCGTTTTGCAAAAGCCATGGCACCCAAGCTTCAGGGTGCGTGGAACCTGCACCTCCTGACCCTCGACCAGCCCCTGGACTTTTTCGTCCTGTTCTCGTCAGTTGCCGCCTTGCTCGGTCCCACGGGGCTCGGGAACTACGCAGCGGCCAACGCCTTCGAGGATGCCCTCGCACACCACCGCCAGTCTCTGGGTCTACCCGCTTTGAGCATCAACTGGGGTGCCTGGGCCGGGGTGGGAATGGAGGCCCGTCACCGGGTGGGCGCGCGCGTTGCGGCGCGGGGGATCGGCACGATTGCACCCGAACAGGGTTTGGAGATTCTCGAACGGCTACTCAGCGGCTCTGTGGCCCAGGTCATGGTGTTGCCCGTGGAGTGGTCGCGCTACGTGCAGCTATTTGCTGCCGGAAAGAGACCGGCGCTGTTCGACCTGGTCCATCCGCGCGCGACCGAACAATCAACCTCGGTGGTCGTAAGTCCTGCACTTGCGCGTCAATTGGGGCAAGCCTCAGCGGCGGAACGGCGCGACCTGCTGCTCGCCCACATCCGGGATCAGGCCATTAAGGTGCTGAGGCTCGACCCGTCTACATCTATCGACCCCGAGCAATCCCTGAGCACCCTGGGTCTCGACTCGCTGATGGCGACTGAGCTGCATTACAACCTGGAGGCGAGCCTCGGTGCCGTTCTCTCGATATCGAGCTTCATGAAGGGGCCGAGCATTGCCCAGTTGACAGCCGACATGCTCATTCAGGCAACCCTGCCCATCTCATCAACACCGGCGAATCCCACGGCGGCCCTCACCTCGCTGGTGCCAATCGAACCCGAGGGTTCCAGGACGCCTTTCTTCTGCGTCTCCGGCGCATTCGGCCGGGTACTCGAGTTCGCGGCCCTGGCCCGACACCTGAGTCCGGACCAGCCATTTTACGGGTTTGCCCAACCACTGGGCCTGGACGGCAAACATCCTCCCCACCGGTGCATCGAGGACATGGCCGCCCACTGTATTCAGGAGATGCGCACGGTACAGCCCGAGGGTCCTTACCTGCTGGGGGGCTACTGCCTGGGTGGTGTCGTGGCTTTTGAGATGGCCCAGCAATTGCAGGCCCAGGGGCAAACGGTAGACTTGCTGGTTCTGATCGACGCTCCGCGCCCTGATCCCGGCAATGTCTTGCAGGACTGGTTCAAACGCTTCACATACCTTGCACGCAATTTGTCCGGGCTCGGAACCACCAAGCGACTGGGTTACGTACGCAGGAGTGTGCGGGTTACTATTCGCCTTACAACCCAATCGATGCGGAACAAGTTCGTGAGCAAGTTCCTGACTGGTGCGAGGGGTTTTCAATCCAGTCGGGCACGGGTCGTCATCGAAAACAATTCCCGCATGGCGGAAACCTACGATCCCCAACCCTACTCGGCTCGGCTCACCCTGATACTGTGCGACAACGAAGAGTCGGTCAAAAAGTTTGTCATCGGTCCCTGGCGTTGGCTCGTGCCGCGCAGCTGGAGTAAACTGGCATCCGGTAGCCTGCAGACGTTGACCATTTCAAGCGATCACCACAGCGTGCTCAGAGAACCTCAAGTACAGGTCCTGGCAGAGCAGCTGAAAAACTGCCTGACCAGTGTACAGGCCATCGCCACACCTCGATAGTAGTACCGATATGTCCGGCAGTTCCAAACCGTACATGGAAATTTTTTCATGATCAAGCCCGCTCGGTTGCTGCGAGTCATTGCAGGCAGGGTACTCAACTCGAAGTTGTTTCTGAACCTGACTGGCAAGCGCTACATGCTCTGCATGGGCGATAGCCACACGCTGGTCTTCAGATACATCAACAAGTACAAGCTCATGCCGGGGATGCGGTT
>JACMIX010000139.1 GCA_014380935.1 Gloeobacterales cyanobacterium ES-bin-141
GAACCGAGTCGGGGTATTCGCGAAACATTCGGGGCCTGTTTCCATAGGCCCTTGCCACATAATATTCCCCCTTGGCAGCACACAAGCGTTCCGAAGCGGATTCCGCTTCAGAAATTTTGGCATCTGTGACTGTTGCAACAAAATTAACGTGCAACCGGTAAAGCGAACCGAGGCATTTTGCTGACCAGGATCGCATCAGGAGCTTTTGGAGCTTTCGGACTGCCCTGACATCGCCACGTTGTTCAGCTTTGTAGATGCGCTTTTGCAGCTTGAAAACTCTTTTCTCCAGCTTTCGCCAGGGAAGAGCCTTCCATTCCACCATCGGTTTTATTTCCCGTGTCTTAGACCTATGCACCGCGACTTGCACCTCTGCAATCCAGATCAGCGTGCCCACGTCTGCTTATCCCCGATGTTACTCAGGGCTTTTGCTTCTTGGGCAATCTTTCCTTTGCCTTGCATACGGTTGGCACCTGCTTTGCTACTCGACCTGTTGGCAAAGAGCAAGAGAAAGGCTATCTCGTTCCTGACAGTCTTTGGTTTGAACCTTTAGAGCGATGCTCTCTGCCGGGTTTTCTGGGAGTGCCACTAGGTCAGTCTTGAATCTGCCTGGCCCTCATCCTTTGCCTTTTGGCTCCAGCCTGTCAGCCCAGTTTGGCTGGTTACAATCGACGACAGTTCGGACGCATCTTCGCTTGCGCTGCTCATGGGTTCTTGCTCAATGGGTATCCGGATAGGGCTTCTCGATACCACCTTTTCTTCCCGCTTTGCAGATTGATGGCCAGTCGCTACTGCAGGGAGGATGCTTTCACCATGGCACCAATGGGGAGGGAGTTGTCTTTGTTGGACGCACCCTCAAGACTGTCAAGTTATCAAGTTAACTGAGTCACCTCCTTTAACCAGCCAGCCATCCCTGAGCATTTCTGCTCATTTCGGCTGAACGAGTCGCACTCAAGAATTTTGTGTAAGTGATTTTTGACCTTGTCCTGATTCAGTAGCCAATCGGTTTATGCGGGACACTTCTGCGGCAATGTAGCCCAGTAGAGCTTCTCGAATTGGACGGGGGTTGCGTATCCTATTGTCGAATGCAATCGCTGGCGGTTGTAGAACACCTCGATCCATTCGGCGATCGTCGTTCGCGCTATTCCGCGGTCCACAAACACCTCCAGATGGACCAGTTTGGTCTTGAAGGTACCGAAGAAACTCTCGGCCATCGAGTTGTCCCAACAATTGGCCCGACAGCTCATGCTGCCGGTGATCCCGGCTGCCCGAAGAGCGGCGCGACAATCCCGGCTGGCGCACTGGCTGCCCCGGTCGGAGTGAAAAATCAGCCCACCCCTGCAAGGCAGCCTCTGCCCGAGGGCGGCCCGCAACGCCGTCAGGACCAGTTCGCTCTGCATGTGCTCCGCCATCGACCAGGGTCATTGCCCCAACGACCCCCAGCCGACCACCCGGCGGGAAAACAGGTCGATGATCACCGCCAGGTACAACCGGCCTTCCGAGGTCCAGACGCAGGTTATGTCCGAAACCCATGCCGCGTCCGGTTGCGCGGCCGTAAACCGCCGGGCAAGAAGGTTCTCTGCCACCGGCAGGCCGTTGTTGGAATCGGTGGTCGCCCAGGACTTGCGTTTGCGGCGGGCACACAACCCTTCCTGCTTCATCAGTCTGGCCACCCGGTGGCGGCCGACCTTGCGACCGGCCTGCCGCAAGGCGGCATGGACGCGCGGGCTGCCGTAGCTGCCCCGGCTGTGGGCATGGATGCGCCGGATCTGCACACGCAAGTCGGCATCTTCCCGGGCGCGTTTGCCGGGCGGGCGACGGCACCGGGCGTAATAGCCGCTGCGGGAAACGCCCAACACTTGGCACATCAGGGCAATGGGAAAGTTTCCCTTCTCTGCCTCGATCAGCTCGTAGGGGCTCGTTGGGCCGACGAGCCGGGTCTGAGCTTTCCCGGGCAAAGAAGGCGGCTGCTTTTTTTAGGAAGTCGCGCTCCATCTGCACCCGCTTGAGGTCGCGGCGCAGGCGGGCTAGTTCCACCCGTTCGTCCGTTGTCAAAGCCCCTTGGGGCGTGGGTCTGCGGTCGATGCGGGCTTGCTTGACCCAGTTTCGCAGGGCGGACTCTGTCAGGTCCATGTCTTTTGCTACTTGGCCAAGGGACTGGCCAGACTGCTCGACGATCCGAACGGCCTCGGCCTTCTACTCATCGGTAAAAATGCGACGTCTTCTTTGAGTCATGGGAACATTCTCCTTGCTGTTCAGCTTTTGGAGACTGTCCACCAAATCCGGGGAAGGTCAGCTTCCCTCCCAATAGCAAGTCCTTGATCTGCCGCAACTCGTCAGCGCGTTCAAGGAAGTACGGGGGCAACTCCGGCACGTTGATTAGCCTCCCCAGAACCGTGCCTGGCTTTACCGGAGAGGCTACTGTGGGTCCAGCTGCTTGACCTTGCTCCCGACAAGCCCTCCCTGGGCAATGACATGCATCACGAACCTGGCCGCGCTATCCGCCGCCAATCGCTGCCTCTGGGTCTTGTTCTCGCGCTTGTAGCCGTCGGCGTAGTCGCAAACAGCCTTGACCAGCAGCCAATCGGCCTTCCACGCAGTCGCAGCCGCGTACAGTCCCGCCCCTTCCATCTCACCGCCGAGGGCCTCCGGCTCCAGTGCCTGCAACCGCTCCCGATAGTCCTTGTTATCGACGAGCTTTGCTCCCGAGAGCACAAGCCCGAAGTCTACCGGCGCACCCTGCCAACTTATCTCGCCGTCCCGAAAGCGGTTGAGCAGCCGCGGCGAAGCCTGGGGCCTGTCCCCCCTCGCCACTATCTGCTCTGTGCCGTCTGCCGCTGTCCCCACCCGCTGCAACTCGTAGTCGAGGATTTGCCGGGAGACGAGCACCTGGCCGATGGGTTGCTTGTGCTGGTCTACCCCAAAGGCAATGCCCACCATAATCACCGCATCCGGGGAGAGCGCGCGGATGCCATCAGACACGGTGAGCAACGCTCCCCCGGGGCCGCCCGGCCCCATTTCCGAGCGCACAAGCCAGGTATTTGCCCCACAGATGTTGCCCAGTTCGTAGAAGGTGAGGTTGCCCTCGAACACCCTGCGCGCTTCCCGGCCCGTGAGAGCCCTGGCGGCGTCGAACACAGCCTTTGTCTCGACGGCGGTGACTGTGACCAGCAGCACATCAGCATCTGAAGCGGCAGAGCCTTGTGCGTTGGGTCGCCGGGGTGCCGTCTGCTGCGGATTCGTCGTGACGTTGTTGTTATTGCCGGTGATGGTCGTCGAACCCGTGACGTTCCCGCCAACGCTCGCACTCCCGCCTGGAGCGGTGCGCCTGGCGATGAGCTTCTGCACTTCCTCAAGGACTTTGTTAAACCCGCAGCCGGTGGCGCTTTCCGCCCACTCAAACAGCGACATGGCCCACTGCCCCCGGCTTGCCCCCACCCCCGGTTTTAAGGAGGCGGGCATCTCCAGGGCATGTGCCAGGTACTTCAGATCCTCTTCGACGAGGTTCAGCAGGGTGTTCAGCAGTTGCGTTCGATCCACGGCAGCTTCTATGGGCAGGAGGAGTTTACCAATACTGAAGCACATCTTCGCGCCGTGCGCAGGATAAATCATTCCTCCGAAGATAGGAAAGCTTGAAAGGATCCCAAGCCACTCGCGTTGGTTGTAGCAGGGGTGTATTTTGGGTACATCTAAGCCTCTAGACCGGCAACCGACCGTCGGCACTGTCAAGTTGAGGGGGTGGCCGCCAAGGGTAGTCCTCGGGCAGGCTTGAGCGATGAGCACACCCAACTCCCTCTACCTCCGCCACCGCTTTCCACCCGAGATCATCTCCCACTGCGTCTGGCTCTACTTTCGCTTCACTCTCAGCTATCGCGACGTCGAAGAGATGATGGCCGTGCGCGGCGTCCAGCTCACCTACGAAACCGTC
>JACMIX010000140.1 GCA_014380935.1 Gloeobacterales cyanobacterium ES-bin-141
CGGACCTGACGAGCGGGAATATCTTCGAGGTCGGGAGCCTCGCCACTCCGGGCAAGTTCGTACAGGCGTTTACCGTCGCGGCGAATGGCGCTAAAACGTGGTGGGATCTGCTCGATAGTGCCCTCGAATGCGTGCAGGGCTGAGCGTACCTGGTCCAATTCCAGCTGGGGTGCGGGTACCTGATGCAGGATGGTGCCTTCCAGGTCATCGGTGTCCGTGGCAACTCCCAGCCGGATAGTAGCCCGATAGTGCTTGTTTTCGCCCAAGAAGCGCAGCAGTCGCGTCATGCGACCGACCGCGAGTGGCAGGACTCCCATCGCAGCCGGATCGAGTGTGCCGCCGTGACCGATACGCCGCTCGTGCAAGATGCGCCGCATCGCCCCGACACAATCATGAGAAGTCATGCCCATGGGTTTGTCGAGGTTTAAAAATCCTTCCCAGCCGGACGCCTTGCGCTTTGCCACCTACTATCCTGTGACTGACCTGTAGGTCTGATACAAAGCTTTCTATCTAAACACAGCCCGGTAGCACTTCAGGTATGCTGCGGGTCAAAAATTAAAAAATTCTGTTGCCGAATGGTTCTGAGTGCTTTAAACTATGAGCACTATTGCAATCTTCTGCAATATTTCATTAATAATGTAGTCATTGCGCCCACGAGTTCAAATCTCGCGGGAAGGGATTCGCGACATGAGACACTCAGCAATTATCCTGGGTCTGGCTGCACTCAGTGTGCTCACACTGACAGGTTGCGGCTCTGATCGTTCACCCGGTGCATCGTCAACTGAGTTTGGTTATTCGGTTGAGTGCCCGAAAGTGGAAGGGGACCGTGCCCCCCTCGAATTGAAAGAGGGAGTGGTCAAGCAGACCTACGATATGTGTTTGCAGCCCACTAAGATTGCTTACGAGGGCAAGCCTACCAAGCTCATCTGGGGTCAGACTGCCAACCTGCGTCCGGTGATTGCCGAGTTACGCCGGGGTGAGGATGGTAAGCCTGCGATCGAAGTCACCGGCGGCAGCACCACCTATCAACTGACGCTGCAGGCCCGTAGCGAACGCATTCCATTTTTGTTCAGCGTTAGCGGCCTGAAGGCAGAAGCCAGTCAGGTAAGCGATGTCATTAACACCTCAACCGACTTGAAGGGTGAGCTTGTGGTTCCGCCCCTACGCGGTCTTGGCTATACCGATTCTCGCGGTCGGGGCTCAGATGCGGGCTACGACCAATCGCAGTCAACCTACGCCACCGCCGGCAAGTATGAGGATGCGACCAAGGAGTCCCTGGCCCGCGAAGTCGGTGAAGGCGAGATGCTCCTCAACATTACAAGCGTAAACTCGCAGACCGGGCAGATCGCCGGGACCTTCAAGAGCAAGCAGGACTCCGGGGTCTCGGTTGTTCCCGGTGAGATGGAGATCGAAGGCACATTTGTTGCCAACTTCAAGGACAAACAGGGTTAGGACACGCCGCCCGCCCGGTTCGGGCGGCTGACAACCTTCCCTCCCGAGACAGAAATCGTCATCGACTGATAAGGTGTGCGCTCAGGAGCCTCTGGCTCCTTTTTTTTATTTTGCGCACTCTCCTCGTATTATCAAAAAAAGACTTTGCGGAGAAAACGCATTGCCATTCGTTCAAATGACCGGTGTGGGTAAGGCATTGCCCGCTCAGGTAGTGACCAATGATCACATGGCTGACCTGGTAAATACCTCGGATGAATGGATTGCGACGCGCACGGGAATTCGCCGGCGTCGAGTCCTTGGGCCTTCCCAATCCTTTAGCGACATGGCAGCACAGGCTGGTCACAATGCACTCGTACAGGCAGGACGCTCAGCCATCGACGTGGATTTGTTGATCCTGGCTACCTCGACACCCGAGGATCTGTTTGGTGGCGCGACTCGCGTTCAGCGGACATTGGGCGCAGCCCGCGCCGTGGCGTGGGACCTGACTGCCGCTTGCTCGGGTTTTGTTTTTGCCCTTGCTACCGCGAGCCAGTACATCCAGACGGGCAAATACCGGACCGTGCTCGTAGTGGGGGCAGAGGTCCTTTCACGCTGGACCAACTGGCAGGACCGGACAACCTGTGTACTTTTTGGGGACGGGGCGGGGGCAGTGCTTCTAGAAGCTGCGTCCTCACCCGGTCTGCTTGACTTTGAGTTGCGCTCGGATGGGATGGGAGCAGAGCACCTGGCAATTGAGTGCCAGGTGGAGGCGGTACCGCTGATCGGTGGGATGGAAGCGACCCGGGGAAACTTCGCACCTATTTCGATGAATGGCCGCGAGGTGTACCGATTTGCGGTTCAGGCAGTCCCCGACTTGATTGAGAAGCTCCTGGCCAGCAATGGATTCGCTGCAACCGAGGTAAAAGGGTATTTTCTCCACCAGGCGAACCAGCGCATCCTCGATGCGGTGGCCCACCGCTTGAATGTTCCGATCGAGCAGATGGCAAGCAACATCGCCCACTACGGCAACACCTCAAGTGCCTCAGTGCCGTTAATTCTTGATGAGTGGGTGGGTGATGGAAAACTCCGGCCCGGAGATCTAATCGTCTTGGCGGGTTTTGGGGCCGGGTTGAGCTGGGGAGCATTGATTGCCCGCTGGGGAAGGTTTTGAGCCTGCCGCAGTTGCGGAGGCACATCCGATCAAAAGAGTATAATGTGGTGTTATTCTCTCACCTTGCAGAAGACCGATACTTATGAATGACCTGTTCACATTCAATCAGTGGACTGGAAGGTTGAAGCTACAAAAATTTGCGCCGCTGTGGCGTCTGCTGTCGAGTGCGCCGGTGCTAACTGTGACGATGCTGGTATTGCTGACGGCGGTGCTGGGAGTCCGGTTCTACAACGAGCCGCAGCTGTCAGTGGGTATGCAGGTAGACCGGGATATCATCGCGCCGTACAGTATTGACGTGGTTGATTTAGAAGAGACCCAGAAAGCTCAGGCCGAGGCGCGGGGCGAGGCAGTTCAAGTGTTTGCCTCACAGCCCGAAGCGAGTGCGCGGGTCCGCTCGCGTCTTGAGGATCTGCTCATTGAGGGAAATCAACTGCTTCGGACAGCGGGGCCTCTGCCTTACCTCAATACAGGCATTCTCTCTACCCAGGCGCAGCTTGTCTTGAGGGCGATGCCCAACTCCTCCTGGCTTCAGATCAAGCAACTGCTGGCCAGGAAACCCGTGCCGATGCGTTTGGCGACATTGTCCACGTCGGAGCGTTCGATCTTACAGGCCCTGGGCAAGCAACCCGAGACCGACAGCCAGTTGATTATTCAAATAGAAGCGGCTCGGGCCGCCTATCTTCAAGCAGCCGCTCGGGGTCACACAGCCCCTTTCATGTATCAGGACCGGCTACTGCGGTTGAGCCCCTCCCAGTGGAAACAGGTTTCATCGCAGGCCCGTCAGGTCTCAAGAAGTCTGCTTGCCCTGGGCATCATTCCCGGGTTACCTCAGCAGTTTCGCACCCAGGGCATCCTGGCACAGATTCCTGCCGACTTCAGCACGGACCAGAAGCAGCTTGTCGTCGATCTGGTCTTGTCAGTCATTGAGCCCAATTTGCAGGTGGACCGGCTTGAGACACTCCGGCAGGCCGAGCAGACCGCTATGGATATCCAACCCGTTCGCATCAAGATCAAGCGCGGTCAGGTTCTGCTACGGCAGGGAGAACTCGTAACAGCTCGCTGGTTCGGGATTCTCGATCAGCTTGAGCTGACCCGGCGCGGCGTCAACTTGCCCGAGCTCGGGCTCCTGGGCTTAATCGAGGCTGTCGCGCTGGGTCTGTTTATCTGGTGGCGACTGCGGCTGGGCAGGCCCTGTGTTCAAAAGCAAGTGTTGCCGCGCACGGGCCGTCCATGCCTGCGCAAGCAGGACTTGTTGCTGATGGGGGTCGTTGTCCTGAGCACTGCTGGGATTGGGGTATTACTGGGCACTGAGTGGAGTGCCTTTCTACCTCTGATTGCGGCCGGTTTATTACTTGGCAACTTTTACGGCTCGGCCTACGGCATGGCCGTTCTGCTTGCCGTGTCAGGGCCGCTCTGGTTCTCACTGAAGTTACCCTTGACTATTTTTGTGCCGGTCCTGGTCGGGGGGTTAGTAGCTGCGTGGATGGTTGGACGCCTGCGCTCGCGCGAAGAGATGGCGCTACTGGGTGTTCTTGCAGCACTCGTCCAGGGTCTGGTCTACGTTGTCATGACGCTCTTGTTCGCGGACTATAGCTGGCCAGAACTACTGGTGAACACTTTGCAAATGGCGGGCGGGGGTCTCGTCTGCAGCATCCTGGCCCTGGGAGCAAGCCCTTACCTCGAGAGTCTCTTTGATGTGGTTACGGCAGTGCGCCTCTCGGAGTTGGCAAACCCCAACCGTTCCCTGCTCAAACGCATGGCGACCGAGGCTCCCGGCAGTTTTCAGCACACGCTGTTCGTCGCCAACCTGGCCGAGGCGGCGGCACGTGAGTTGGGCGACAACGCCGATCTAGTCCGGGTGGGGACGCTCTACCATGACATCGGCAAGATGGTTCGGCCCCTCTACTTCATCGAGAACCAGATGGGTCTGCCCAATCCCCACGACCACCTCGACGACCCCTGGCGTTCGGCGGACATTATTCGTGCCCATGTATCGGACGGGCTGAAGTTAGCGCGCAAGTACGGTCTGCCCAAGGTCATTCAGGACTTCATTCCTGAGCATCAAGGCACAATTCGGGTTGCCTGCTTCTACCACCAGGCATGCCAGCAAATCGGGACCGAGAACGTGCGCGAAGAGGACTTTCGTTACGCCGGTCCTTCTCCCAGGTCACGGGAAACGGGGATATTGATGCTCGCGGATGCCTGTGAGGCAGCCTTGCGCTCGTTGTCCGATTCAACAGAGCAGGAGGCGGTAGCTATGGTCCAGCGGATTCTACGGGCACGCTGGCAGGAAGACCAGCTCAAGGACTCCGGACTCTATGAGGAAGAATTGCCGCTCATCAGCCGCACCTTCGTCAAGGTCTGGAAGGAGCAGAATCACCAGCGCATTCGCTACCCCGTGGCGGGCCGTCCCAAACCCCAGGCCGAACCAACACCCATCCTGCGCCGTTAGATATAGGTCAAGGGTGCTGTGATAACCTGAATAAACATCGGGATGTAGCGCAGCTTGGTAGCGCGCTTCGTTCGGGACGAAGAGGTCGCAGGTTCGAATCCTGTCATCCCGATACCACGTCAAACCCCCAATAGTCGGGGGTTTTATTATTGCAGGCGTAAGTATTTGTGCAAAAGAGGAAGAACACAAATCACTCTCTGAGTGCGTACAATAGTGCATATAAAGCACTTCTGGAGCAGCAAAATGCTGTCAGCATTTCTGGAATCTGTAATGGAGCCGGAAGAAGGCTGGATCTCTCCTCGCCGTATGGGAGAGGTGATGAGAATGCAGCGGCAGGAACTGTCCCGGGTATTGCAAGTACACCGTAATACGCTCACCCGTCGCCCTGAGTCCCCAGAATTACAAAGCCGCCTGGGCCAGGTGGTCCGGATTATCAGTCGAGCTGCCGCCATGGTCGGAAGGGACGTTAATCGGGCTGTGCTCTGGTTTCGCTATGAGCCACTGGCTGGCTTCGACAACAAGACAGCAGAACAATTGGTCGCAGCGGGCCACGGCGATGCGGTGGAGGTGCATCTCGATATGCTCACCGAGGGCGCATATTCCTGATGCCGTCTGAGCAGCCGCTCGGTAGGCGTGGGCGCGGGGGTATTACTGTCCGGCACTACACGGGTCTATGCTGGCGTGTGCTGGCACCGAAGTGGGCCTACTCTCCCTGAGGTCGTTAAGAAGCTAGTACAACTTGGATTCGTCGGCATACGAGTGCACTCGGCCAGGCGCAAAGACGGCGTTAACCTTGTTCTGTGGCACTGGAACGATGATCCATCTCGTACAGTTGAGGCACTTGACCCGAGAGAAGAGCTACCTCGCAACCAGAGCTCATGGAACAGTTAACTCTTTCATGCACGTTCCCACCAGGTTTCAAAGCCTGTTTGCCAGGTCTGTAGTACAGTCAAAATTATATGAATGCACCCGAGCCAGACTCCATACAAGCCGCACTTGATGTAATAGATCACATGGTTGCCCTGCGCGGACAGATGGCTGAGGTCGAGGCGCAAATCAAGAGCTTGCAGCCTGCTTTTCACCTAGCCTGTACCGTGCTCGAAACCGAGCGGATCGAGACTTCGAGAGCCGTGATTACAAAACGCCACACCCCTGGCCAGTGGACTTATCCTGCCAGCATTCTGCTGTCGGAAGAGCAACTCAAGCAACTCAAAAAGCAGTTTCAGAAAGACAACGAGCCAACCTCCGGACGAGAGGTGATCTGGGCAGTCAAACTGATGGGAATCGATCCTGCCGAGTAGCTGTAGGTAATGGTAATTCCCGCAGGGCGGCTCCGATAGCTTGAAGCTGTTCAGGACCGTAGCCCCAACGCTTCAAGAAAGGAGCATAAGGACCACTGCCAGACTCAATCGCTTCGCGTAAGTGATGTAGTTGACCATGCAGTTGCGGTCCTTCTAAACGAATAATTAGTTGCACCGTCCGCCGAGATACCTGATTTGAACCTGCTGCTGCGTCTGCGTCGCCGCGTTGACTGTGCGCCCAGGCCATGGCAGTGGACATAGCCAGGTTCTTGGTCAACAACTCCGCAACCATGTCCGTCGATGTGCCGAGGGCAGCCAGTATCTCCTCCGGTGGTGAGCGGTCTGCGAGTGCCCAATCACCAGTGAGGTAAGCGACAAAAAAACCACGTGCTCCATTGCTCGTGGCGACAAGGTCCCCAACCAGGACCCCAAGCTCCTCCAGAGTCATCAGGCCGCTCGCCTGCGCTCTCAGGGCACGAGCAGTGCGTTCGATGGCCTGCTCGAATGTCAAAGTATGTACTTGCATCGGTCTACTCAAAGTGACGCTGCTTTAAGCGTACTTCTCAACCGATCAGTGCTGCACCAAACAAAAGCACTCCGCACACACCAGCCAGGATCGTGAGGACCTGTCCGGCATTCAGGCTATAAGGGAAATTACGGCGGTCGTTCATTAGGTTTCCTGTGACTCATCTACGTAAAGAAATTATAACAAAGATTAAGTTTATAGGGGCTACTTTAAAGGATGGTCTGACCGGGGCCAGCGCGTGGAGCGTCGCGGCTCTGGGCGTTTCACCCCTGGTCTGGGGTAACTGCTCATCTTCCCGGGGGCGGTTGGAAATTTAACTGGTAGGTCAATAAACTGATAAGGGTGTCATGGGTGGTCGTTGCACGTACGTGACCACTCCACGCTCATTAGGAGGTGCTATGCGCGCAGTATTGATGGCTGGTGGTTCCGGAACCCGGCTGCGTCCTCTGACTTGTGATTTGCCCAAACCCATGGTGCCAATTCTCAATCGGCCCATCTCCGAGCACATCATCCATTTACTGAAGCGACACGGCATCCGTGAAGTCATCGCAACGCTGTACTACCTTCCCGAGGTCATGCGCGACTATTTCCGCGATGGTAGCGACTTCGGCGTCAGCATGACCTATGCCATCGAAGAGGACAGGCCTCTTGGAACGGCTGGATGCGTCAAGAATACCGAGGCGCTCCTCGATGACACATTTGTAGTCATCAGCGGCGACTCATTGACGGACCTCGACCTCACTGCTGCCATTGCCTACCACAAACAGCGTGGCTCGGTTGCGACCTTGATCTTGACCCGCGTGAGTGACCCGATGGAGTTTGGGGTGGTCATCACCGACCAGGATGGCCGCATTGTACGTTTCCTCGAAAAACCCTCTACCAGTGAAGTGTTCTCAGACACGGTCAACACCGGCACCTATATCCTGGAGCCGCAGGTGCTCAAGTACCTGCCGCGGGACAAGGAGATGGATTTTTCCAAGGATCTTTTCCCGCTGTTGCTTGCCAATAACGAGCCCATGTACGGGTACGTGGCCGAGGGCTACTGGTGTGATGTCGGAAGCCTTGACACTTACCGGGAGGCGCAATACGACGCTTTATGGGGAAAAGTCGATTTGCAAATCAATTATCGGGAGGTCTCCAAGGGCATCTGGGTCGGCGAGAACACGGTGCTTGACTCGAGTGTAACGATCGAAGCCCCCGTGCTGATTGGCAGCAATTGTCGTATTGGTCCCCGAGTCAAGCTCGCGAGTGGCACCATCATTGGCGATAACGTCACTGTCGGAGCGGATGCGGACCTCAAGCGTCCGGTCCTCTGGAACGGTGTGCTTATTGGTGCTGAGGCCCAGTTGCGAGCTTGCACGCTCGCCCGCGGTGCCCGTGTAGGCAAACGTGCCCACATCCTTGAGGGAGCCGTAGTCGGTGCCCTTACCCATGTCGGTGAGGAAGCGGTCATTCACCCCACGGTACGCGTCTGGCCCAGCAAAAAGATCGAGGCAGGGGCGACGCTCTCGATGAACCTTATCTGGGGAACAACGGCCACTCGCAGCCTTTTTTCGCACCGGGGCGTCATGGGTCTGGCCAATATCGAGATCAGCCCGGAGTTTGCAGTCAAGCTCGGTGCCGCGTACGGGGCGACACTCAAGCCTGGCTCCTCCGTGCAGGTCTCCCGCGATCAGCGCACGATCTCGCGGATGATCTCGCGTTCGCTCGTCTCAGGCCTGATGTCTGTGGGCGTGAACATCCAGAACCTTGAAGCCACTGCTATCCCGATTGCCCGCTACGTCGCGCCGATCCTCGAAGTCGAGGGCGGTATTCATGTGCGGGTGCATCCCGAGCTCAACGACCGGCTGCTCATCGAATTTTTTGATTCGCAGGGCATCAACCTCAGCAAGGCGCGCGAGAAGAAAATTGAATCGACTTTCTTTAAAGAAGACTTCCGCCGCGCCCGCATCGACGAAATAGGTGAAATCAGCTTCCCATCGCGGACGCGGGAGTATTACGGCGCGGGTTTTATCGACCAGCTCAACGGTGAAGCACTGCGCAACAGTCCAGCCCGTGTCGTGATCGACTACGCCTACGGTGTCTCGGGCGCGGTTTTGCCCATGCTGCTTGGCAAACTGAGCTGCGATGCGGTCATCCTCAACGCCGCCCTCACCCCCAACGCTCCACCCAACAGCAAGCAGCGCGAGGGGCTCATCACCCAGTTGAGCAACGTGGTCGAGGCGCTCCAGGCAACGTTCGGGGTGCAAATCTTTGCCAATGGAGAACGGCTCATTTTGGTGGACGAAGCCGGTGTTGTCTTGCGGGACGAAATGTTGACTGCGCTGCTAGTTGAGTTGGTCTTGACGGCCAACCCCCGCAACACGGTAGTAGTGCCCATCGAAGTATGCGGTGCTGTTGAGCAGATTGCCCGCCGCCACGACGGCCGAGTCGTGCGCACCAAGTCCAACCCGACCGCCCTCATGGAAACCGTGGCAGCCTCCAGCAACGTCGTTCTGGCCGGCTCCGCCCAGATGGGCTTTATCTTCCCCCAACTGCATCCGGGCTTCGACGCGATGTTCGCCGTGGCCAAGTTGATCGAGATGCTGACCCTTCAGGACCGCTCTCTCTCGCAGACCCGTCAGGACCTGCCCAAGATTAATCACCGTCACCAGACGATCCGCTGTCCCTGGACGAGCAAGGGAGCCCTCATGCGCCAACTGGTCGAATCTCACCCCAGAGAGCAGCTCGAACTGCTCGATGGCGTCAAGATTCAGTTATCCGATGAAGAATGGGTGCTCATTCTGCCTGATGCAGGCGAACCGTTGGTGCATATCTACACCAACGGTTCGTCGCGCAATCGCCTCGATCTGCTGTCGAGGCAGTACCGAGATATGGTTCAGGAATTTACTGCCTGCGACCCCCTAGAAGAGGGAGAGCCCGACTGAGGCGCTTACTGGGCAGGGACGCCTTCGACGGCCTGCTGAACCATCGGTTTGAGCTCGCCGCGCGTGTAGAGCTCATGGACGATATCGCATCCCCCGATGAACTCCCCGTCAATATAAATCTGGGGAATCGTGGGCCAGTTCGAGATTTCCTTGATGCCCTGGCGAATTTCAGCGTCGTCCAGGATATTGACGGTATTGAATGGATAACCTAGTGAGGAGAAGATCTGAATGGTTGCAGCGGAGAAGCCGCACTGGGGAAACATCGGGGTGCCCTTCATGAAAATGAGCACTTTGTTGTCGTCGATCAGACCTTGAATTCTTTGTTTGAGAGCTTGATCCACGGTTATTTCTCGCGCGCGTACGTTGCGATCTTACACGTTTTGCAGGGGGCCGTGTCCCCGGACCGGTTTGCTACTCAGTCGTGTCCATTTGCTTGATAACCATGACTTCAGTTGCTTTGATGAGCATTTTAACGGTGTCCCCAACGGCGAGATTGAGATTCTCCGCACTTCGGCGGGTGATGATGGCGTCCACGACCTGCTCGCCCACCTGAACACTCACCTCCGCCATCAGATCACCCAGCCGTACTTCGATCACTTTGCCCGGCAGTTGGTTGCGACCACTTATCCGTATGTCCATGTTCACCCCAGTGCCACTACTCATCAAACGTACTATTATTCGTCCGCCCGGCCAATCTCCACCGGGTCCGCGAGTTTGAGAAATCCGTACCGCACCAGCAAAGCCGCCAGGTCCAGTTCAGCCTCGATCAGCGCCGCATGGCCGCTGTAAGGCAAGATCTCGACCCGCACGTCTTTGATGCGTTCGGCCAGGTACTTAACCTCGGCTACTGAGGGGAGCAGCCGGTCTGCCGCACCGGCCACCAGTAGAACTGGCATCGTCAGCCGCGAGAGATCTGCTTCAAGATCGAGCTTGTCGAGCAGCTGCAGGCGGTGTAGGACCGTGGAAGCGGGTACAAGACGCAAAGTAGTGAGCAAGATTTTGCGGTCCTGGGGCTTCATGCGATTGACCGCCGCGAGGAAAGGGAGGAAAACCAGGGCCGCACCCCGGAAAATGCCACCTGGAAAGAGAGTCAACCAGTTGGCCCCCCTCGACAAAAGCGTCTGACGGCGCCAGGAGGTGGCCGGGTTGATGAGCACGAGGCGGCTGAAGCGCTCAGGGTGCATCGCAGCTGCGACCAGTGCGATGCAGCCGCCAAAAGACTCTCCGCAGAGAATGACGGGCCGCGCGGGGTCCTCCGGCAGCAGAGTGTGGACCCGGGCCGCCAGGTCCTCCCAACTACTCGAATCATCGACCGGCAGCGACAGCGCCCGCACCTCACAGTAAGCAGCGAGGGGAATTTCCTGCCGGTAGAAGAGTTTGCCGGTCCCATCCAGACCGGGCAGGTAGATGAGCAACGGCCGGGCATCTACCATGAGCCCTGGCTATCGAGGGTGAGTTGCCGCGCCGCCTTCTGCATCTCCTCGGCAAGACTGGTCGTGACCCGGGCAGCCTCACCGTGGCGATAGCGATATACCTCGGAGTCAGTCAGCCGTCGGGCTCGGCCGACCACGATCTCGACCTGCTCGTAGAGCACATAGGGATGCCAGCCCGGTCTTTTGAAGGTCGGCTCGCGGTTGTCGAACAGACTCAAAAACCAGAGGGGCACGAGGGGACCACTCGCCTCGCGCCGTGAGACAACCGCCACCGGGACGACCGCCAGGTCGGCGATGCCGCTACGCAGGGCCAGATGAGCAAATCCCCGACGGAACGGGGCTCCCTGGTTGGGGTAGCTTTCCCGGGTGATGAGTTGGGCTCCCTCTGGAAAAATGGCGACATGGGAACCGCTTTGCAAATAACAACTTGCCTCGGCGAACAGACGTGACCATCCCTGGCCACCCGGACCCAGGTGAAAGCCCCCCAACTGCCGGACCAGTTCGTTAATACCTGGAACCTGGGCCAGGTAGTGGTGGCAAACCAGATGCACAGGCCTGTGCAAAGCCCAGATCAGAGCCGGGGCATCCAGAAAACTGCGGTGGTTGCTGACTACCAGCAGGCAGCCCTCATGAGCGGGTAGGGGTGCCTTGTAGTGGATTTGCACACGGGTCTGAAAGACTTCGAGCAACCAGCGCGATAGCTCAACCGGCGGCAAAGTCGGGAGGGTAAAGCCAGGAAAAGTTGTCATCCCTGTTCCTGTCACTGAGCAGTAATGAGAGCTTGTTTGCATATCTTAACAAGTAAGTCAGCTACCCGGTCCGTCAAACCCCTTTGTAGCGTGCCCGGCCCGCCCGATTCGAACAGGCTGAATATTCTTGGCCTGCTACTCTGGAGTAAATGTTTTGAGAGGGTGTTGTCGATGTCCACGCTCACTGTCACACCTGTTCTAGGAAGTGGCGTCGAGACGCGAAACCAGACGCTCAAGCCCTGGAAGGTGATTGTTCTCAATGACGACTTCAATACCTTCGAGCACGTGGCCCGCTGTTTGCTCAAGTACATCCCTAACCTGACACCCGACCGGGCCTGGGAACTCACAAACCAGATCCATAACGAGGGCCGGGCCATTGTCTGGGTTGGCTCCCTCGAACAAGCAGAGCTGTACCACGAACAGCTCAAGCGCGAAGGCTTGACCTTGGCCCCACTTGAGAATACATAGTGGATCGGGTTGTAACGATTGCGCGCATGGTCCTCGTGGCAGTGTCTATTATCCTCACCGGTGTCGGGTGGAGCGGGGCGATGGCAGAGGATATACCGGTAAAAGACTTGCTTGCCCGAGGTGGTGAAAAAGCCCGCGAGGGTAACTACGCAGGGGCAATCGAGGACTACACCGGGATATTAGCGCGCGAACCGGAACTGGCCGAGGTTTACCTGCTGAGGGGGTATGCCCGCGCCGGACTCGGGGATCAGACAAGAGCCATCGGCGACTACACAAGGGCTATCGCGATTAAGCCTGACTCCGCTCAGAGCTTCCTGGGCCGGGGAGCAGCCCAGGAGGCACTGGCCAATCCCCCAGGCGCGATCGCCGATTACCGCCGGGCAGCACGATTATTTCTCGAACAGGGAAACACCGCCGGTCACGAACGGGCAGCAGGTCTGGCCGGGAAGCTCGAATCGACCTACGGTCTGAGGCAGTGATAAACCCTGCTCAGAGAATACCCAGGGAACGCCTGAGCGAGGTCAGAGCCCGGTTGTAATCGATGATGGCCGTCAGACGGTTTACCTTGGCCTGCGTCAGGTCCCGGTCCGCCCCGAGCACGTCCGTCTGTGCTCCGACACCCCGCAAGAAACGCCTGCGGGCCAGCCGCAGACTCTCCTCGGCAGCACTCAAGGCCCGGGTTGCCGTGTCGATGCGTTCGGTGGTAATGCTCAGCTGCGTGTAAGAACTCTCCACGTTGAAGCGAATCGTGTTGAGCACGTCTATGTAGCGAGCTCGGGCTGTGTTGGCGTCGGCAATCGCCTGGTCTGCCAGGGCACGGGATGCACCACCGTCGAACGCGTTCCACTGCACCTGGACCCCGGCGTTGTAACCGGTATAAAGACCGGTGACCGGATCGATCAGATTTTCAAGTGCCTGACCCGTGGCAAACACATTGACCTGGGGACCGGTGCTGGCGTAGGCCGCTTCTTCCTGGGAGCGAGCGGCCTGCTCGAGGGCAAGTTGCTGGGTGAGTTCGTGGCGCTGGTTGTAGGCTTGCAGGATGCTCTGTTCGAGGTCCGGCTGCCAGGTACCGCGCGGCTGGATCGGGTCTGCCGCCGTCACCTCGGTCGGCTCGGCAAAATTTAGCAGCCGGGCGAGCGCGCGTTGCCGGATGAGGCGCTCACTGCGTGCCTGCAGGCCTTGGGTTCTGGCATTGGCAAGCTGGACCTCGGCTTGCAGCACGGCAAAGCGGGTTGCAACGCCATTGCGCACCTGAGATTCGGCATCTTTGACCGTGGCCTCGGAAGCGCGCACGGCCGACGCGGTAATTTCCAGGTTGCCGTCAGCCGCTTGCAGGTCGTAGTAGGCATTGATGGTGTTGCTGAGGACGTCCTGTCGTACGCGCTCGGAGTCGAGACGGGAAGCTTCGAGGGTCCGCTGGGCAGCACTGATGCGACTGGGGATGAGTCCGCTCGAGAAGACGTTCCAGTTCAGGTTGACCTGACCGTTGAGCGGCACGTTGTTGACCGGGAAGATAGTACCGACGACCTCGGAGGCGGCAGCGGTCGTAGCGGGCGGCACGGTGACGGTCTGCTGAAGCTCCACGAGTGACTGGGCAAACAGGGCATTAGTGAGCTGGTTCTGGGCTGATTGAACGTAGGCATAGCTGACCGTAAAGCCGACCGTCGGCCACAGAGCTGCCTCGGCCTGTCGCACGACGGCTTCTGAACGGGCGGTGGCAAGTCTTGAGACACTCAGTTGGGGGTTACGTTCGAGGACGATGTTGATGGCCTCTTCGAGCGTCAGAGGACGGGTATTCTGAATTTTGAGCTGAAGCGGAGTGTCTGGTTTGGGCGGGATACTCTGCGTCAGGGACGTGGACTCAAGTCCGGTCGCACTGGTCGTCGCAGTCGGAACATCTGCAACTGTCTGGGCGTGAGCATGAATGGGCCACAAGCAGATAGTGCCTGTCAGGAGCCCGGCGATGAGACGATGCATGGGTATTTCCCCATCGACGTGGGGTCAAGACTTCTTCGATAGAATACCGTTTCAACCCCACCCGCGCCCTCCAAATCGACCCGGAATAGACGCGGAGGGTCTTACTCGGCACTTAAAAACGGAATCAACCCCTCAGCCAGGGTCTGAGGATCAACCCCGAGTACAGTTCGCCTGTGCGCGAGCCAGTGTGCAGTCCGGGCATGCCACCACACTCCCCCCAGGGTGGCAGTACGAGGGTCGCGCGTCTGAGCGAAGAGTCCCCCGATGAGCCCCGCGAGCACGTCCCCGGAGCCGCCTCGCGCCAGAGCCGCCGAGCTGTCCGGGTTGATCCAGACCTCGCCCTCGGGGGTACCCACCACGGTCTTTGCACCCTTGAGCACCACCCAGCAACCCGAATGGCGGGCCGCGTCCCGGGCTGCCTCCAGACGGTCCACAGGATCGATATTCGGGAAAATCCGGCGGAACTCGCCTGTGTGGGGCGTGAGAATAGTCGGTCCCCGGCGTTTGAGCAAGTCGGGACGCGCTTCAACGATACTCAGCGCATCGGCGTCGAGTACCAGGCCCCCCTCGGTTCCGCGCACAACCTCCTCGAGCACCTCGAGCGCGACCGGACCCAGGCCAGGGCCGCAAACAACCGCGTCGTAGCGGCTCAGGTCTATGGGCAACTCGCGGATGGTGCCTGCGTCGTCCTCCGGGCAGGCAAAAAAGATCACCTCGGGCAGAACAGGAGAGAGCAAATCCCGCACCGTGGCAATGGTTGCAAGGTTTAACATGCCCGTACCGCTTGCGCGCGCTCCCAGGGCACTCAGGTGAGGTGCTCCCAGGTAGCGGCGCGAGCCACTCACTACCAGAGTGCTTCCCACCTTGTATTTGTGCGTGGCAGGCGGACGCAACAGGGGCAGGCAGGCACGAGCATACTCGGGCAAGATGAGCCGGGGCAGCGTTTCTTCTCCAATCGCCGCCTGCCACTGCTTGAGGCTGATCCCAAAGTCAATGCGCTCTACTTCTCCCACATACTCCAGTGCCGCGTCTTGCCAGACACTACACTTCCACAAACCAAGGCAGAGCGTGCGCACAGCTCGCACAGCCGTCCCCAGAACAGCACCCGTGTCAGTTGCGAGCCCGGAGGGTAGATCGATAGCGACAACCGGCTTGCCCGAGGAGTTGAGCCGTTCGATCGCATCGGCGGCGGGACCCGTCACGGGACGGTTCAGACCAAAGCCGAACAGACCATCGATCCACAAATCGACCTCAGCAGGTGTGTCCTGTCCCGAGCGGACAATTCCGCCCAGATGCTCGAAGTAGCTGAGGTGAGCGCAGGTGAGAGGTTTTGCGGGCGGGACCGGGCAGTAGACCTCAACCTGCCTGCCCCCCATAAGCAGCTCCCGAGCAACCACCAGTGCATCACCGCCATTGTGGCCGGGTCCCACCAGAACTCCCACCCGCTCGAAGTCGGGCTCCGGATAACAGGCCCTAATTCGCTCGCTCAAAGCAAGGCCGACTTTTTCCATCAGCGCTTCGACCGGCATTCCCTGGGCAAACATCAACTCCTCAATCCGCTGCATCTGAGCGGTATTGACGACAAAGGACCGGGCAAAATCCATCGGTTCGCCTATGAACTTTCGCTTTAGACTAACCTGAGGCTCGAAAGGCGGAGTACCAGTGACTCAACGGCCGATATGTTTGATGAGGTTTGTTGCGAGGATGCCCATCACGATGTAGACCAGTGCCGCCATCAAGTAGCTCGGGACGAACTGGTAGTCCCCGCTCGTACTGGTTGTGTGGCTCCAGAGGCTAAAAGGTGCTGCAAGCACATCGGCAATGAGGCGAATGCCCGTGCTGATGTAGTCGCTGTGGGCATGCCAGCCCAGCAGGTGTAGCACAAAACCACCAAACAGAAACGCGCACGCAACTGTCACTCCCAACTCTATCCAGGTTTTGAAAGAGCGATAGACGCGTGCCTCGTGTAGTTGCCGCTTCGCGACGGACAGGCGGTGCAGTACCGCTCTCTGGATATTGGTCATAGGATGAATCGTTATCGGTGCCGGCAGTGTCTACCGGGGCATCGTTCGTATTTTCCGATTAAGTACCGAGGAATGCATCCGTCAATATACGCGCTTCCAGGTCAGTACTTGTGCGGAGATGTCGAGCAATCCATACACAGGGGGAAGCCGGTCGTAGAGCAGTTGCGAGGTGTTGCCGCAGTTGAGGATGTATTTTTTTGTGCCCCAGTCCAACTCGGTACTCCAACTATCACCACCTTCGGCCCACGGGTCCACGGTATCGATAGTATGCCCGGCATGCTCTATGTGAACACGCGTACGATGGGTATGGCCGCACAGAGTTACAGGCGTCGGGGAATCCGCAAAGACCTTGCAGAGGTTGGGCTGGTGGGACAACAACGCGTAACGGTCCCGATAAGAGGCATGGACACAGCTGATCTGAGGAGCGATTTGCAGGCGGTCGGGCAAACGACTCAGGAACTGGCGATTTTCCTCGCTGAGCATAGTCTGGGTCAGGGCAGTATGCAGTTCGGACTTGGGATTGAAGAAGACCAGGCTCGGGTCTTCACGGTAATGCACCGCTCCGTGATCATGGTTACCGCCTACGGTTGGGATCTGCCAGCGGCGAATTAAATCAACGACTTCATTTGGGCGCTGGCCGTGAACTACCAGGTCACCCAGACAGACGAGGCTGTCCGCGCCTGAACGCTCCAGGGCTGTTAAGACTTTCTGGAGAGAGCGCAGGTCCGCGTGTACGTCTGTGAAAAATCCGATCACTCCTCTAGTGTGCCGCAGCCATTTGTTTTTTTGTTAGCTTTTCACCCAGTCGTTTTGGTCCGCCCCCGCGTTTTTCACTTCCCTCGTCGCTACCGGGGCCGACTCGTCGCAACTGATAGCGGATGATCCGGTTGTTGCGCAGGATAGTCAGGTCGAGTCGCTCTCCCTGCTCTTCTAGACGCACCATCGAGCCTTCCAGCAGAGGACCTCCAGGAAATGTGCGCAAATTCTGGCCGTCGTAATCTACTCGCAAGTGGGTCGTTCCGCCCTCACCCGGTCCACTGATAATGCGGCCATCACCCTCCCATATATCAGCGCGGACAGGTACGAAGGCCGTGGAGGCCATCACCAGAAAAATAATTGCAAGTGTATTCAGATAGCGGAACATGAGGGCAACAGAGCTTCTACGAATGCGTGCACGTTCATGCTATCTCCAGTAACTCCCCTCCACAGGGGGGGAAACGGGCACTCCGGTCTGCGCCTTTACGCAAAATCTCAGTAAATAGGCCGTCCAAACTCAACCAGCATATCGACCAGTAACGGCAAAGACAGGCCCACCACATTGGTGTAGCAGCCGTCGATCGCCTCGACAAGGCCTGCTCCAAGACCCTGGATGGCGTAGCTACCAGCTTTGTCGAGCGGCTCGCCACCGGCTACATAGGCACGCACCTGCTTGGGGGTGAGGGGCCTGAGCCTGACGCGGGTCGAACAGTGGCGGACGGACCGGTACTCACCCTCTACGAGGGCAATACCCGTATGCACTACATGCCAGCGCCCTTGCAGTTGTTGCAACATTTGGACCGCATCCTCAATATCGGTGGGCTTGCCGAGCACAGCACCATCCAGGACGACGACGGTATCAGCACCCAGAACAAGCTCTGAGGGATAGTCTTTTTGGACGTCGAGAGCCTTGCCGAGGCTATGTTGCTCGACAAGTTGCACCGGGGAGAGCGCCAGGTCCATACGCTCCTCGTAACAGCTGGGAATGACGTCGAACTTGATACCCAACTGGTGTAGAAGTTCCCGGCGGCGGGGAGAAGCAGAGGCAAGCAGCAGGAACGGCATACCCTGATAGATGAGTTATGGGTCTGGGTGCGTATCGGTCCCGAGGCGACTCTGCAGGTCAGCTACCTGACGCTGGAGGGTGCGGATGGTCTGGTAGAGTTCGGGCAGGCGGCGGTAGATAGCCGAGGCCCGTCGCCAGACGGCATTGGGCAGGGCCGGGTACCCCGAGATGACCATTCCCGCCTCCACATCCCCGGGGATGCCGGTCTTGGCTGAGGCGATCACACGGTCACCGACATTGATATGGTCGGCAACTCCGACCTGTCCAGCCAGGATGACGTTGCGGCCGATCTTTGCGCCCCCAGCCAGTCCCACCTGAGAGACCAGCAAGCTGTTTTCGCCCACCTGAACACCGTGGCCAATCATGACCTGGTTGTCGATCTTGACGCCGTTGCTGATGCGCGTCTCACCAATTGCCGGGCGGTCAATCGTGGTATTGGCTCCAACTTCGACCCGGTCCCCGAGCACGACATGACCTGACTGCTGCATCTTGTACCAGGAACCGTCCGCTGTGGGAACAAACCCGAAACCTTCGGCACCGATGACCGCTCCTGATTGAAAAACGCAGTCGCTCCCAATCTCGGTGCGCTCCTGGATAGCGCAGTTGGCGTGGATGACCGTGTGCGCTCCGACCCGTACGCCCTGGTAGAGCGTGCAGTTGGGGTAGACGATGACGCCATCACCCAGAACGACATCGTCTGCAACCACGACATGTGCACCGAGATGGACATCCTGACCAAGCCGGACGTTGTTGCCCAGTATGGCGGTCGGGTGAATGCCGGGGGCGGGATGGACAGGCCGGTAAAATAGCTCCAGGGCACGGGCGAAGATCAGGCGAGGGTGCTCTGTACGCAGGCAGGGGATGTCGGGGGTGGGCACCTTGGGTCCGAGGATGAGCGCCTCAGCACGCGTAACCTTGAGCAGTGGGTAGAACTTCTCTCCTTCGACAAAGCTTAACTCCCCCGGTCCGGCCTGCTGAAGAGGAGCCACGCCGTGAATCTCAACTTCGGCATTCCCTTCTACCGGACAGCCCAGGTACGCTGCAAGTTCTGCTAATTTCATCCGCCTGACAGATACGTTGGGCTTGATTCTACCCTGCTGCCCTCTGTTCTGCCAGTACGGCGGCAGCCAACTGCACGAGCGCCCGGGCCGCTCCGGGTCGGTCCATTACCTGCTGCAATTGCCGGCGGATGTCCTCGCACCGCTCGGGATCATCGAGCAATTCGAGACACGGGCTGAGCAAATCGGCGGACTTTAGTTCCCGGCACAATTCGGGGACTACCTGCCTACCGGCGCGAATGTTGGGCCAGGCGAGCAGATTCAGTTGCCGGAGGACACGCTTGTTGATAAAGGCCGCGATCGTCGGACCGATACCGGGCAAGTTGCTGAGCAGCCCCGGCAGGCCGTCCCAGGCCTGCATCACGCTCAGACGATTGGTAGGCAGGGCCACCACCATGGGCACGCCGAGTAGACCCAATTCGGCGGTATTTGCACCGACGGTTGTGATCACAAGCTCGCACAGCGAGTACAGGTCGTAGGCGGGACGCCCGAACCACAAAAGGACACGCGTTCCTGCTCCGCTAACCAGGTAGTCTTCACCCCGGTCGTGTTCGAGGCGGCAGGTGGTCCCACCGACCAGGGCAACGTCGGTATTTTGAGGGCGACCGAAGTGCGCCAGGTCCGAGCCGGTCAGGCCCGGTGCCACCGGCAAGCAGAAGCGCAGTCCCGGCCGCTCGCGCTCGAGCAGCTCGGCCAAACCAACGAATAGCGGGATACCGAGCGTCAATTTGAGCGGCTTGGAGCCGGGAAGGATGCCGATGAGCCGCTCGTGGGGCTCTAGTTTGAGGCGCGTGCGTATTTGTTCGCGCTCGGCCTCGACTGGTTGAATGCCATCTGCCATCAGGTCACCGACCACCTGATACTGACCGGCAAAACGCTCTTTGGGGGAGCGGGTCCGCACCTGCTCCTCGCGCAGCCCAAAGCGGTCAAACCATCGCGGCCAGCGGGTCTGCCACTCGGCGTAGGCGACGATCGGGTAACCAAGGCGGCGGGCAATCCAGGCCGATAGACCCTGATCCCCGCCCAGAAACAAAACCACCCCCCGCTTTGCCCACTCCCAGCGCTCGACAGTTTGACCAGTGAGTAAAAATCGCAGGTAGTGGCGGGCTGCCTGAACCCGGCTCACACCGGGAAAACCACGGGCGATCTCGGCTTCTCTACCGGAGCTGTTGACGTCCGGGGCAAGGATGACCGAGATGCGGGCCGTAGGCCAGCAGCGGCCCAGTTCGGCAACGACCGGGCGCACCCAGGTGCTTAGTTCGCCGGGACCGTTGGAGAGGAGTACGACGTCGAACGGGGAAGTCATTTTAGTTTTTTTGATGGTCCGCAACGGGAGGACGGTCTTCTGCCAGACGCAGCTCCAATCTCTCGAGGGTCAGTCGGGCCACCTCGGCAGGTTCGTCGGCGCTGGCATCCACCCACACATCAGCCTCGTCGTAGAGAAAACGACGCTGAGCGAGCAATTCTCGCAGACGGTCGCGCAGGTCGCTGCCTGCGAGCAGAGGCCGCTTACCCGGTTGTTGCTCTATGCGTCTGAGCAAAACCTCAACCGGCGCATCGAGCCAGACGACGATGCCGTAGTGTAGATACCCCCAGTTGGGGCGGGCCAGGACGACACCGCCGCCGGTGGCCACGACCTTGCAGGTGTAGGGCGAGACGGCAGCAAGGACCTGGGTTTCGAGGGCACGAAAATGTGCCTCTCCCTGCTCGGCAAAAATATCCGCAACGCTCTGACCACTGACTTGCTCGATGATTTGATCGAGATCGAGAAAACCGTATCCGAGCCGGGCCGCAAGCAGGCGACCCACCGTCGATTTGCCTGCACCCATCATGCCGATCAAATAGAGATTCACACCCTTGAGCACAAGAGCCTCATTAGTTCCTGGCCAGATTTTAGCCTCCCTGGCAACTAGAGCCGGACCGGTGAAAGCAATGGTAGCCCTCGTAACTGCACCCGGGACCAACTTGGGCTGGAGTGTGCCTATGCAAAAGACATTCTCGCCCCGCTGGTTTGTCCGCGGTGACATCGACGGCTTTTTTGGGCTGGCACTCGACAATTTCATTCAGATTTTGCTGATTGTCAGTCTCTGTCAGGGTGTACTCGGCTTCTCGAGCGCGCTGGTTTACGGACGCATCTTGCCGGGTGTCGCCTTGAGTCTGCTGGTCGGCAATCTCTACTACAGCTGGCTGGCTTACCAGCAGGGCAAGCGCGAAGGACGCGACGACCTGACTGCCCTGCCTTATGGGATCAACACGATCAGTCTATTCGCCCACGTATTTCTGGTCATGCTGCCGGTCAAACTCGGTGCGCTAGCCAGTGGTGCCTCAGCCACACAGGCCTCAGAACTTGCCTGGCAGGCGGGCCTCGTCGCCTGTCTGGGGTCCGGGTTAATTGAACTCGGGGGCGCCTGGGCGGCAGAGAGGTTGCGCCGCATCGCGCCACGGGCCGCGCTGCTTTCGACCCTCGCGGGAATTGCCCTGACCTTCATTGCCATCGGTTTTCTATTCCGGACCTTTGCCAGCCCGGTGGTGGGCCTACTGCCCCTGGGAGTCATCTTGCTCACTTACTACGGCGGGGTGCGCTTTGGAATGCCGGGGGGCCTGCTCGCGGTCCTGCTCGGTATGGGACTTGCGTGGGGGACGGGTCTTGCTGTCTGGGACGATGGGCGCTTTACCCAGGCCCTCCAACCCATTGGCTTCTACGCGCCCGGGATCTGGCTCGGGGAATTGTGGAGTGGCCGCGCAGTACTCACCACTTACCTCGGCGTCATCCTGCCGATGGGGCTATTCAACCTGGTGGGCAGTCTACAAAACCTGGAGAGTGCCGACGCAGCCGGGGACCGCTACCCCGCCACTCCCTGCCTGGCCGTCAACGGGATTGGCTCAGTGGTCGCGGCTATCGCGGGTTCGTGCTTCCCGACCACTATTTACATCGGCCATCCGGGTTGGAAAGCGATGGGTGCGAGAGTGGGCTATTCGGTGCTCAACGGGATATTGATGGGCCTGTTGTGCCTGAGCGGCATGGCCGCCCTACTGGCGTACTTAGTTCCGATCGAAGCGGGTATGGCCATTGTGCTGTGGATTGGCATTGTGATTACAGCCCAGGCTTTCACGGCTACACCGGCCCGGCATGCGCCCGCCGTCGTGGTTGGGCTCCTACCGGGAGTGGCAGGTTGGGGGGCACTGATGGCCAAGAACGCCCTGCGTGCCGCCGGGCTGGGTACTCCCGCGAGGCCCTTCGGTCCCGAACTCGTGGCGGGTTTCCGGTCAAGTGACACCTACATCGACGGTGCTTTTGCCCTCGAGCAGGGGTTTATCTTCTCGGCGATGATCCTGGCTGCGATTACTGTCTACATCATCGAGCAGGACTTTTTCAGAGCGGCCCTGTGGGCGGCGGCGGCGGCGGCACTTGCCTGGCTCGGACTCATACACAGTTGGCGATGGACGCCCGCTGACACAATCATCGATCTGCGCACCGGTGCCGGAGGTGCCTGGGCGATTGGCTACGGACTGCTGGCGGTTCTTTTTCTCTATGCTGGTTGGCAGGCGCAGCGCACAAAAAAACCGGGCAAGGTCTGAGACTTTACCCGGTTAAGAAGCTGCGGAACAGAGGACTTGAACCTCCACGCCTCGCGGCACATGAACCTGAATCATGCGCGTCTACCAATTCCGCCAGTTCCGCATGTCCGCTTTTGGCGAATCTAAATATAGCAAATCAATTCCTGAACCGGCGAGATTTTCCGCAATTAGGCGAGGAACAAGTTGAATTACCAATTCTGGACACGTGCAAAATTCCCATGGGAAACTTCTGGCATCCCCCAACCCACCGCCCGGGATGTCTTGGGGCTAGTATGGTAACGGTTCACGAGATTGATACAGGATGAACGGCAACTTTCCCAAGCGTCAGTTCCCTTTGGGGCAGTTACTCGAAAATTTTCTCAACGACTCGAAAATGACCCAGACAGATTTTTGTCTGCTTTCAGTCGACCGCTACGCCGGGGAGCGCAGCCTTACTCAGAACACCCTCAAACGCATCATGCTGGGTTACAACCCGCACGGACCCAAGCGCCAAGCGGTCCCCTACAACCCCACCCCAAAGATTGTGCGTGGGATTCACACTGTTTTCGACCGCATCCGTGGCTGGGAAAACGCGGTTGATTTGTCTTTGTTCGAGGTCTACAACCACAGGATTCAGGAGGACTCGACCAGGCGAGACGACGAAGATGACCTGGGCTGGTATACTCGCACGGCCAAGCTGACCAAGCGTCTGGTAGACGAGCAGGCAGTCGAGCAATTACGTCTACTCTGCAAGCACTCACTGGCCTTTGCTCCCGACTACGGCGAAGCGGAGTTCTTCAACCTGGCCGGTATTGCCGGGGAATTCGCTGCTGATGATTACCGTAATGGTCAGAAGGGCTTCGTCAGCCTACCCAAGCGCAAAGGCGAACTGATCATGGAGATGCGCAATACGGGCTTGAGCCCCCAGGAGCAACAAGCCCTGATGGGCAAGCTGGAGACGATCGTCCAGACCTACCTGCAAACATTGCTTTAGGAAATTTATGATTGTCAGCACTACGACTGTTCTGGAAGGATCACCGGTCCGTCAGTATCTGGGTCTTGTGACCGGCGAGGCGATTCTCGGCGCGAATATCTTCGCGGATCTTTTCGCCAAGGTCCGCGACATTGTCGGCGGCCGCTCGGGTGCCTACGAGCGGGAGTTGCGCAAGGCCCGGGAGATTGCCACAGACGAGATGGTGCGGGCGGCCCAGGATTTGGGGGCCGATGCGGTGATTGGTGTCGATATCGACTACGAGACCATCAGTCTCAGCGACGGCGGCGGCATGTTGATGGTCTCCATCAGTGGCACCGCCGTCAAACTGGGTGCTTAACAGGATGGAGCTCTCCGCAACACATCTTGCCCGACTGCGCTCGCCGTTCATGATCGGCGAACGCCTCTTTCCCAGCCGTGTGTTGCAGTCACCGCTCGCCGGAGTGACCGACAGGGCATTTCGCCAGTTGGTACGTATGCATGCTCCCAGGTCGCTGATGTTTACGGAAATGGTCAGTGCATCGGGTCTGCACTACAGCCGCAAAACTCCCCAGGTAATGGAGATGGACCCGGGCGAGACACCCATCGGGATTCAACTTTTTGATTGCCGGCCGGATTTCCTGGCCGAAGCCGCCCGCCGTGCCGAGGATCAGGGGGCAAACGTCATCGACATCAATATGGGCTGTCCGGTGAATAAAATCACCCGCAATGGAGGGGGCTCCTCCCTGCTGCGCGATCCGGCCACGGCGGCCCGAATCGTTGAAGTCGTCTCTGGGGCGGTACACCTGCCCGTCACTGTTAAGACTCGCCTCGGCTGGTGCGACAGCGAAATCAATGTGGTAGATTTTGCCCGTCACATGGAGCAAAGCGGCGCACAGCTTATTACTATCCACGGACGCACCCGTGCCCAGGGTTTCAACGGCCCTGCCCGTTGGGACTACATTACTCAAGTCAAGCAAAACGTCCGGATTCCGGTGATCGCCAACGGAGACATTTTCTCCATCGATGCAGCCATCCTATGTCTCGAGACAACTGGAGCAGATGGGGTCATGTGTTCACGCGGCACCATGGGAGCACCGTGGCTGGTCGGGCAAATCGATCACTACCTGCAAACCGGCGAACGCCCTGTGGAACCGACAGTCCGTGAGCGGCTGACGATTGCCCAGGCGCACCTGCACCTTCTCCACGAACTTAAAGGTGCCCCCGGTGTCCGGCAGGCCCGCAAACATCTGGGCTGGTACGTACGCAACTTCAGCGGAGCCGCTGAGTTGCGCGCCCAACTCACCCGTATAGAAACGGTTGGCGCGGGAGACAATATTCTTACTGAGGCCATGGACCGGTTGGCGGGCTAGTCGCGCACCTAGAGGTAGTACTCGTCGAGGGTGGGAGGGCTCGGAGCCCTCCCCATTGTTGGATCTGAACCAGGAGATTATTCCTCCTCGTCGTCACTTTCCCAAACCTGGTCTGTCACCAGGGGGTTTTCCTTGCTCCAGTAGAGCATTGAGACAAGCAGGGACTGGTACCCGATATTGCGTACTTCACCTTCCGACTTAAGCCAGAGCAAAAGGTCAGCGGGCATACGAATCGAGATCAGAAAACGCTGCCTCGAGTCTGCCGAGAGGAGGTTTTCATCTAGACTGGTGCGCGGCGGGCGGGAATAGCGCCGCCACTGCTTCTGGTAACGATAGACGGTGCTCCGGGCGAGTTTGGTCACTTTCATCAGCTCTTCAACAAGCTCACCGGCGTTCATGGGAAGCTGGCCAGAGTCTTCTAGCTCCCGGAGCGCGATTTTAATGCGGTCCTGTGTGCTTTCGGTCATCTCATTCAATATGGTCGACTTACAATCACTGTAGATATAATCTCTTTGCAGTATCTCAGTATACGTCTCTCTTTAGGTAGAGATGTACAGATCCGGAGACATTTTTCGCACGCTTGTGGGCTGGCTGACAATTTCGGGGTCTAGTTTCGGCGGAGGGAGGCTATACCCCGCGCACGAAAATAAGCGGTTAACGTGTGCTGTCCGAGGCAACAAGCATGCTGCCGATACCCTGGTCTGTGAAGACCTCGAGCAGTAGGGCATGCGGCTGACGGCCATCGACAATGTGGGCGGCACGCACACCCTGGGCGAGGGCACGTACACAGCACTGGACTTTTGGAATCATGCCGCCGTTGACAGTGCCACCCTCGATAAGCTCGCGAGCTTTGTGGATATCCAGACGGCGTATCAGACTACTTAGATCGTTCCTGTCCCGCAAAATACCGGCGGTGTCGGTCAGCAGCAAAAGCTTCTCCGCGTCCAGAGCAGCGGCAAGCTCCCCGGCCACGGTGTCAGCATTGATGTTGTAAGCCTGACCGGTTTCATCTGAGGCAACACTCGATACCACCGGGATATGCCCATCCTTGAGGAGGGAATGGAGCAACTTCGGGTTGATGCTCTGAATGTCCCCGACAAAGCCGATGTCGGGTTGCTCCGTGGCGGAATGGTGGCGGCGTGCGGCGATGAGCGAGCCGTCTCGTCCGCACAGGCCGACCGCCGAACCACCGGCCTGGTTGATCATCTGCACAATCGATTTGTTGACTTTGCCTGCGAGGACCATCTCCACCACCTCCATAGTGGCCGCGTCCGTCACCCGCAGGCCGCTCACGAACTGGACCGGGATGTTGAGCTTGGTGAGCCAGTGATTGATCTCGGGTCCTCCGCCATGTACGACGACGGGTTTAAGACCGACTGTGGCCAGGAACACAATATCGCGGATGACCTGCATGCGTAGTGCGTCCTCGAGCATCGCCGCCCCGCCGTACTTGACCACGATCGTCTTGCCTGAAAAACGCTGGATATACGGTAGAGCCTCGGCCAGGACCTGTACCCGGTCCAGCGGTGAAATCGATGTGCCAAGTTCGTTGAAGTGTGCTGACAACAGGTTCTCCAGAGGTGCTCCAAAAGAGTCTAGGGGCTGCCTGCAAGGACGTCAACCAACTCCAAGCCGGGAGATCCGTCTCCTAAGCCTGCCGAGTGTCGGGCAGTAATTCGGCCGACCAGTCGAGCAGGTAGCGGTTGACCAGTTCAGGCCGCTCGTCGTGGGGGCAGTGTCCAGCCTGAATAAATTCGAGCCGTGCGGCAGGGTAGGCCTGCACAAATCGCCGTGCCCGGTCCCCGGTCATCCACGGGTCTGCCTCGCCCCACAACAGCAGCAGGGGACGGCGCAATTGCCCGAGCAACACATCCACGTTGCGGCCACGGGGAGATTGGAAGACGGCGGCGAAGACGGCTGCCGCGCCAGGGTCGCAAGATGGCCTATAAATGTCCTCGACAAGCTGGTCAGTGACAGCACTCTTGTCCAGGTACACTTTCTCGAGTGTCCGGCGAATGACTGAGCGTTGGCGGAAGTACTGAAAGAGCGTCCAGCTTGCCCAGGATTGGGCAAAGAAGCCCCGTGTCAGGTTGCCGAGCAACTCTTGAAAGACCGAGGGCTCCCGGGAATCAGAGAAAGGCCCTGCACCATTGAGCAAAACGAGCCCCTCCGCCCACTCGGGATGATCCACCGTCAGTACTAGCGCCGCATATCCTCCCAGGGAATTGCCCGCGACGATCACCGGGGCGCCGATAATCTCAGCGCAAAAATCCCGCAACTGGTCACGCCACAGCTCACCTGTGTAAACGATGTCTGGTTTGTAGGAGCGTCCAAATCCCAGCAGATCGATTGCAAAAACGGGGTGGTGGTGGGCGAGTTCGTCAATGTTCTTGCGCCAGTGATCCGTGGAGGCTCCGAATCCGTGGATGAGTAAAATCGGCATGCCTGACCCGGTTCCGGCCCGCACATAATGAATCGGGTAGCCACGCCAGGTCCAGTAAGTTGAGCTTGAGAGTGAAGGAGCTTGCGTCATAGTTACCTTGTAATCTCCTTTAATAATCTTAATACTTCGGTTTATAGAGAGTTGCTCCTCCGGAAGTGGGGGGGAACCCACAACCGCTTTATGCCATCTTGAGGGGAACTACACACCGGGGCTTGAAAGCCGCCATGCGCCTACGCACGACCCTGCGGATGATGATGGTACCGGCAACGCTGATCGGTTCCATGATGTTCTGGCAACCCGCCTACTCTCAGGTTTTCTCAAATCTGCTCAACCCCATTTTGCAGGTGTGGGTGCGTTCGCAGGTCCAGCAAGTGGATGACCTGCAAGTCACCGTGAGCGGGCCTGACAGCGAAGTGGTCAACGGCCGCATCCGTACTATTGACATTTCCGGTCGCAACGTGGTCTACGAGGGCATCCCGGCCCGCTCCGTCAACCTGCGCGGCACGGACATCCGCCTCGACACGAGCGGTGCGTTGCGGGGTGGGGGATTGCGGCTTATCCAGCCCGTGCGGGCGGACCTCGCGCTGAGTTTCTCGGAGCAAGACGTCAACACCTACCTGGCCTCCCCAACTTTTCAAGAGCAGATTCGGGACCTGCGCGTGCAGTTGCCCTCCCAGTTGGGCGGCGACGGCTTTACCCAGGTGAGGCTTGAAATTCAGAATCCCAGGGTCCGGTTGCAGCAAGGCCGCCTGGATTTAGCCGCCGTGCTGCGGATAGGCCAGGGTGAGCCCGCACCCATACGCATCTCGACGGGTATCGAGGTAGCCTCCCCCAGGCAGTTGCGCCTCACTAACGCCCGTCTCGTGCCCGAGCAGGGCGAGAGTACCCCGATCGAGTCCCTGAGCGGTCTACTGATCGAGTTGGGTGAAGAGGTCGAAGTGCGCGAAGTGGGTATCTTGCCCGGACTACTCAACCTCAAGGGCAGCTTCAACATCGAGACGACACCGGTGGCCGCGAGATAAGAGTGCATAACGATTGGGTCTCGGGCATCTATTAAGCTATTGAATGCACCCAGGCCCGACTCTTCAAGGAAGCGATGAAAGAATACCTCCGGACAGCTGCCCAGGTCTACCAGGAAGCGGCGCTCATTCCCCAGCCCAGCCTGTGCTGCGTCCAGCAAGCCCCTATCTATCTGCCGGGGCTGGTCATACCACCGATCATGGAGCAGATGAACTACGGCTGCGGCACGACCGTCCACCTCGAGGATCTAGCCCAGGGACAACGCGTGCTCTATATCGGGGTGGGTGGCGGCCTCGAAGCACTCAAGTTTGCCTATTTCAGCCGTGAACCGGGCGCGGTTCTGGCTGTCGATCCAGTTGGTGAGATGCGCGAGCGTGCCCGCGAAAACCTGCAGTTCGCCGCCGGGGTCAACGCCTGGTTCCGTCCCGAGTTCGTGGATATTGTCGATGGGGATGCCTTGGCGCTCCCGGTCCCCGACCACTCCGTAGACCTGGTAGCTCAGAACTGCCTGTTCAATATCTTTGAGCCCGAAGACCTGCTCGTTGCCCTGCAAGAAGTGCGCCGCGTCCTCAAGCCCCAGGGCAGGCTGGTCCTGTCGGACCCCATCTCTACCCGCCCCATACCCACTCATCTGCAAAGCGATGAGCGCTTGCGGGCCATGTGTCTGAGCGGCTGCTTGACCCTTGAGGATTACCTTGAGGTCATTATCCAGGCGGGCTTCGGGCAAGTGGACATCCGTGCCCGGCGTCCCTACCGGATGCTCGACCGTAGCCGTTACGGACTGGAGGCGGATCTGCTGCTTGAGAGCATCGAGCTAGTCGCCTACAACGTGCCCGTCCCGGAAGACGGTGCCTGTGTCTTCACGGGACGCACGGCCATTTACACCGGTGCCGAAGAATACTTCGACGATCAAGCAGGCCACATCATACCGGTTAACATCCCGACAGCGGTTTGCGACAAAACAGCCACAAAATTTGCCAGTCTCGGCCACCCGAACCTCGTCATCACCGCGCCAACCTATCATTACAGCGGCGGAGGTTGCTGCTAATCGCCGCTAGATGAAATCGGAGGCTCGAGACAGCCTGAATCGCGCGTCTTATGTCGAAATGTCGGCTCCCCAGGCGTCATAGAATTGAGGGCGGATTTGCATCCGTGCCTCGACACACTGAACCTGGAGAGCAACTATGCAATACATGATCATGACCTATGAGGATCAGGCGGCATTCGACGCCCGCACCGATGCCCAGGCAAGCCAGAGCTACTGGGGTTCCTGGGCTGCATATACCCAGACACTCAAGGAGTCCGGGGTGATGGTCGGCGGCAGTGGGCTACAGCCACCTCACGCCGGCACAACGGTGCGGTTTCGGGATGGACAAAGACACATCCAGGACGGTCCATATGCCGAGACCAAAGAGCAACTCGGGGGCTACTTCCTCATCGAGGTATCCGACCTCGACACAGCACTCGATTGGGCAGTACGCTGCCCTGCCGCAGCCGCAGGAGTCGTCGAGGTCAGGCCCGTGTTGGTGATGCAAAGCTGATAGGGGTGAGACGGTGAACGCAGCTCAGACGGTCGAATTCGTGGCACGTGCCTCCTATGGTCGGCTCGTGGCCTATCTCTCGGTGCGGACACACGACGTGGCGGCGGCCGAGGATGCTCTCGGCGACGCGTTCCGCGCCGCCCTTGAGACCTGGCCCCGGGACGGCGTGCCGCACAAGCCCGAGGCCTGGTTGCTCACGGTGGCGCGCAGGCGGATGACCGACCAGGCCCGACACGCGAGGGTAAGGGCCGAGGCAGTACCGACACTCTGGCTCCTGACCGAGCAGGCCCAGGAGGAATCCCGTACGGGCACGTTCCCCGACGAACGACTGAAACTGCTGTTCATCTGCGCGCACCCGGCAATTACTGCCGGTGCGCGCACACCCCTCATGCTGCAGACGGTGCTCGGTCTTGATGCGGTCCGGATTGCCTCGGCTTTCCTGGTTGCGCCCGCGGCCATGAGCCAGCGCCTCGTGCGTGCCAAGGCCAAGATCCGGGATGCCGGGATTGCCTTTGAGGTGCCGGCCCGAAGCGAACTGCCTGTGCGCCTCAGCTACGTGCTGGAGGCCATCTA
>JACMIX010000141.1 GCA_014380935.1 Gloeobacterales cyanobacterium ES-bin-141
ACCGGAAGTCGTTGGCGGTGAGGATCAATTTGTCCCCGCAGATACCCAGACCCGGATAGTCAGGCAGGTTGCCAGGTTCGTTGATCTGGTAGCGCACGAAGGAACCCGCGGCGCTCGAGGTAGTCGAGACAGCTACAAATAAAGCACCGGCACTGGTCTGCTGGTCAAAGGCAATCCAGACCGCGTAGAACCGGCCTGATTGCGCGTCGTAGAGAGCCTTAGGGTCCGACTGAATTTCGAAGGCCGTGGGCACGCCAAAAAATGCGGAGGGATCGATCACCCCACTCAGGGCCACGCCGTTTTTGTCAAATACCTGAAGCCCCGCGTTGGTGGCAAGAAGTACGTTGCTCGGTCCGACAGCTAGATGAGGGTCGGGGGGTTCGAGCCCTGAGGCCTCAATCCCCTCAAAATTCTTTACCAGCCCGGCTGCTACTTGGGGCCTGGGCCTCACTGCTTCTGTTGCCGCCGGTTCAAACGCGCTATCGAGCGTCGCCAGCGGCTTGGTCTCGCCCTCGAAACGGGGCAAGGGCTTGCGAATTACCTTGAGCTTTGTACGCACCGGTGCCTTGGGCAGGGTCAGCATGTCCACTGTACCCAGGGGTTCAATCACCTGAGTAGTTCCAGCCGTCTGGGCCGGGGTGTTTAGTTGAATTCCTAGAACTGCGCTTATCAATACCAGTGCAAAAACAATTGCACGCAACTTGAGCATTTTGCTTCTCCTTATTTACTGGAACCAGCTCGGTGTTCGAGATGTATCCGACAAGGACAGTACAGCAAACCCGACTTTCCGCGTGTATGGCTCTATACAAATAGTGAACTTTTATCGTTTTGCAAGGCCGGGAGAAGTGGGGCTGTGAGCCCTGACGGCATAGTGTGAGGCGATGCGCGGTCTCAGGAGAGGTGCCGGACAATACGGCACGGATTTCCTACCGCGACCACGTTGGCAGGTATGCTTTTGACCACGACACTGCCGGCACCAATCGTCGTGTTCTCGCCGATACTCACACCCGGACAGATAATCGCCCCACCGCCGATCCAGACGTTGCTGCCGATTTCCACGGGTGCGGCAAGTTCTTGGCGGGTAAGACGCAGGGCGGGGTCGGTGGGGTGATAGGCCGTGTAGATCTGGACGTGGGGAGCACACAAAACGTCGTTACCAATGCGGACCGTGTGACAGTCGAGGACCGTGCAGCCAAAATTCATGTACACCCTGCTGCCCATGTGGATGTTGTAGCCGTAGTCGCAATAGAAAGGCGGTTCAATCTCGATGTCCTGTGCCACGCTACCCAACAACTCCTGCAAGAGCTGTAACCGGCTCAGCAGTTCCTCCTCAGTCGTGGAGTTGAATATTCTCATGAGTCGGCGTGCCCGTGCACGCTCTGCCGTCAGTTCGGGGTCGGCTGCGAGGTAAAATTCACCCGCAAGCATCTTCTGTTTTTCGGTTCTCTGCCGTTCCATCAGCAAGTTATTCGCTCCAGTTCAAGTAAAGTACCCAGACCATTGCGCACAGCACAAGCCATCGGTTACCGTTGTGCGCGAGCAGTACTAAGTCATACATATGCTGAAAACTCCCCTTGAGGCGTTTATTGCCGCAAAAGTGAGAGGTGGCTCCTGGCACTGAATCCTAAAGTAAGACAAACTGCCTTACCGCAACTAGTCCTCGAACGGCTACACTTAAGCCTGACATGGCTTATTTGCAGTCGCGGGCAGTTCGCCTTCCTCAGCCGCCTACAGGGGCACTTTTAAGGTTGTATACTGCAAACACTATTGTCTGAAACAGAGCAACAGAACGCTCGATACTTATTTCAATAGCTTCACATCTGCACATCGCTTAAATTTCCTATCGGGGTACACCGTATGATTAGCCAGCCAACCATGGACATGCCCGTGGCATCGTCCAAGCGCGAGCTTGATGAAGATCCCTGGGGTAGTCTCATCAACTACGCCCAGCGCAATCTTGAAAACAGTGACCGCTACGGCGAGAGCCTGACTGCCTTCTGTCGTGGTTTCAAACCCGACTACAGCCGCTATTTTGTACCACAGACGATGATCCCCTTTTATGGGACCGAAATATGGGACGAGCTAAACGAAGATCAGCGCATCTTTCTCTCTCAAGTACGCTACGCCGCCATCTATAACCGTGTCAGTTCGCTCGAGAACCTGGCCTGCGAGTCGAACAGCTTGTTCGCAGCCCAACTTCAAAAAAATTCTAGCAATGTGCTGCGCTTTTACGTCAACCGCGAGACTCAGGAGGAATACGACCACATCTGGTCTTTCCGCCAGACTTCCCGTGCCATCGAACTGCACCACTTCGGTGAACCTGTCTTTGATGTACCCGGTGCCAACTTTGACGCACAGGTCAATATAAAATTATTCAACCGTATTCGCGTCGCTTTCCGTTTTATGCCAAAAATTATGGTGATGGTGACCTATACCATTCGCGGATTACGCAACGCAGCCCTCAAAACGACCGAGGAAGCGATCTTGCAGGCAACCGACATGGAGCCCAACTTGCAGAAGCAGACGCGCCTGCACTTCATCGACGAAGCTCGTCACACCGGCATGTCCTATATGGTCGGCAAGAGTATGTACGAGATCTCGGGACGTTCGCCCCTTTGCAACCTGCTAATCTTGCAGTACCTGAAGCGACCCCAGGAAGGCGGCCCTCAGAGCATCAAAAAGCGCTCTTACAGTGAGCCCGATGTGCGCAACCCGGTAGTACGGCCTCGCCTGCTCGCCCACCCGATCCTCAAATCAAAAGCGGAGCGCATCAACCGTTTTCTCGATTCGGGTCTCGCGGCGACGCCCATCGGTGAGGACCTGTACTCGCGCTACTTGCAGCGCTGCAACAAAAACCTGGAGTACATGCCGGAGGACTTCCGCACCAAGGCTAACGAACTGCTGCTGGCACTACGCACGGCCTGACGATCTAGCCATGGTCGGAAGGCGGCTCGAACTCTAGCGCACCTCGCGGACCGGACCGGGTGCAGGTAAGTCGTACTCGGGCATGGGCTTGCCCAGCAGGTACTTGTCGAACCAGCCAACGATATGTTGTAGGCGTTCGATGCGGTGATTCGGCTTGCCCGAACGCGACAGTTCGTGTGTTTCACCGGGGAACTGGACCATCACGACGGGGCGCTTCAGGTATTTGAGCGCCCGGAACAATTGTTCGCCTCCGGCCGCAGCCGGCGTGCGCATATCCTTTTCACCCTCAATGAGCATCAGAGGCGTCTTGATCTGCTCGACGTAGGTAATGGGCGAACGCGCTTTGAAGTCGGCCTCCTCCTGCCAGGGGGCGCCTCTGAACCAGGAAGGCTGAAACATCGTACCGTCGAAGGTGTACCACCAGTCACGCCAGTCGGCGATTGAACGCTGGGAGACGGCTGCCCTGAAGCGGTCAGTATGTCCGATGATCCAGTTGGTAAGGACACCGCCGCCGCTGCCGCCTGTCACCCCCAACCGGTTGGGGTCGATGTAGCCGCGGGCAAGCAGCGTGTCCACCCCGGCCATCAGGTCTTTGTAGTCGTCTCCAGGGTAGTTGTACTGGATAATGTTGCCGAACTCCTGACCGTAGCTCGTACTACCGCGTGGGTTGGGATAGAGCACGACATACCCTTTAGCAGCCATCCATTGGAACTCGTGCATGAAGCTGTAACCGTAAGCGGCGTGGGGACCACCGTGAATATTCAAGATCAAGGGATACTTCTTCTTGGGGTCAAATCCAGGCGGCTTCTGCACCCAGGCCTGCATAGGCTTGCCATCAAAGCTTAAGTAGGTGATCTCCTCCGGTTCACTCATGCGGAGCTGTGCAAACAAGCCTTCGTTCATACGTGTAAGCTGCTTGGGGCTACCCGAATCCTGGATTAAAAACAGATCACCAATGCTGGTCGGAGTCGAGAGTGTCATTGCCACCCTTGAGGTGTCCGGAGTAGCACTGTAGCCGATGATTTCCTGATTGCCGCGCGTAAAGTCCTGGACATCGCCATTGTCTGCATCGACGAGCTTTAGATTGGCCCGCCCCCGCTCGGCTGCGACAGCTAGGATGGTTGTGCCGTCCCCACTCCAGATGGGAAGTGGGCCACTACCACCACGGGGAGGCTTCTGGTCGGTGATGAGTCCATCACTGATGTCGTAGTCGTAGTTAGCAGTCAGATTTTTGGGGTTCGCGCCCCCGCTCAGCGAGTACACAAACAGGTCCGGCTGGTAGTAAGAGCGTTCGGGACCCTTGTTAAGCAATCCCCAGAAGGCTAGCCGTTTGCCCTCCGGGCTCAGGGAAAGCCCCTGGACTGCTCCTTCAATACTGGTCACGCGGGTGATCGGTCCACCACTAACTGCAACTGAGTAGATGTCATTGTGGAAGCTCTGGTAGTAGGACTCCCGGTTCCGGTCGGAGACGAAGTAGATCCGGGAGCCGTCTGCGGACCAGATCTGGTCAGTCTCATCAAACTCGCCCCTGGTAATTTGCTTCGCTGGTGCGACTGGCGTGGAGGGTCCGGCTGGCAACTCGACCGTCCAGATGTGTTCGGGCTTGTCCTCCAGGTAACCGACGTTGTCCAGACGGTAGACAGCCTTCTTGACTACACGCACGTCGCTCGGTTTGGGCTTGTCACCCTTTTGCTTTGCCTGCTCCGCCTGCTCGGCTATATCCTTGTCAGTCGTGGAGGAAGTGAAAGCGAGGCGCTTACCATTCGGCGACCAGATGGGTCCGCCTGCTCCCTTTGGCAGGTCGGTCAGGGGTCGGGGCTCACCACCCTCGAGCGAGAGCAGGTGGACCTGGGGCGGTTCAGGCTTGCCGTCCTTTTCGCCAGAACGCAAGAAGACCAGACTTTTGCCGTCAGGGGACCAGCGCGGAGAATTGTCGCGGGGGCCGTTGGTTAATTGCCGCGCTTCGGCTGTGCTGGTGGAAACGAGCCACACAGAGGTGCTGTAAGTGTCTTTTTTTTCATCCACACTCACCCGCACATACGCAACCCGAGAACCATCCGGGGAAAGACGTGGGTCAGCAACCCAATTGAACTTGAGTAGGTCTTTCTCAGTAATGAGTCGCCTGGTTTCAGCAGCCTGGGCTGGAACGAGAATAGCCCCCCAGCCACAGGTAAGCAGCAGCGCAGCAGCAACAGCAGCATGTACTTTCTTGACAGCACGAAGACGGCAGATATTTGACATGGAAGCTCAGGTATAAGAAGACAGACCGGGAACATGTGAATGAAAAACGTTTAGCGCATCGCGGCCCCTTTTAGCAAGGAGCTGCTATTTGGGTCACCTCACTGACCGCCGACTACCACATTGCGCACACGCAAGCTCGGTCCCCCACATCCCACTGCCAGACCATCCTGGCCACCCTTGCCACAGCCGCCCGATTCGTCCCACTCGAAATCGTCACCAATCGCCTCAATATCTCCCAGTGTTTGGAAGACATTACCCGACAGGTTGACATCACGTACCGGCTCCGCAAGGCGTCCGTTGCGAATCATCCAGGCTTCACCGGCAGCGAAGGTGAACATTTCGCCATTGGTCATGCCTCCCAACCAGTTACGCGCATACACTCCCTCTTTGATATCGAGGGTCAGGTCTGCCACCGGCACCTCTCCGCGCTCGATCCAGGTATTGGTCATGCGTACGATAGGCGGGTAGTTGTAGTCGAGGCAGCGGGCATTGCCGGTAGGTGCCTCCTCCAGTTTCCCGGCCGTCTCGCGGGAGTGCAGCCGTCCAACTAACTCTCCTTCACGGATGAGGTGAGTCGTCGTTGCCGCAACTCCTTCGTCGTCGTAGGCGTAGCTGCCCCGATGACCCGGTATCCCCGCGCCGTCCAGGATATTGAGTGTTTCCGGGCCGAAGCGCCGTCCCAAACTCATCAACTCAAGCAGGTCGGGATTTTCATAGGCCATGTCGGCTTCTGAGAGATGGCCGAATGCTTCATGGACAAACAGCCCTGTCAGCAGGGGATCGATGACGACTGTGTAAGTTCCCCCACGCACAACAGGCATGGTCAGGGCAGTGACAGCACGCTCGGCCGCTGCGCGCACCTTGGATTCCAGACCTTCGAGGTCACCGAAACCGTTGCGCGAGCCGTGGGTTTCACGGCCTGTCTGCACCAGATCGCCGTTGCGCGCCGTCGCACTGAAGCGCATCTCCAGGTCTACCCATTCCTGTTCGAGCAGGGTTCC
>JACMIX010000142.1 GCA_014380935.1 Gloeobacterales cyanobacterium ES-bin-141
CAAAGTTGAACAATCCCGGATTGAAAGCACAGTAGATCTGCACACACACAGCACACAAGGCTGCCCAGCGCTTATCGGTCAGGCGGGTCATCACCTGATAGACCAGTAGGGTCACCGCCAGAGCCAGGACTATCCCCACGGTAAGGAGCACCTCCAGACGATGTCCAAAGAGCGTGATTGCCAGGGCATTGGCATAGTAGGAGAGTGGAGTGTAATAGGACTCTACGTCGCGGTAGAGCAGTTGCCCTGCGGCGAGGCGTGCAGGGGTCTCGACCTCGTGACCGATGTCGATGATCAGTTCCCCTAATTTGCCCCAACTCATCCACGCAAACAAGCCGAAGCAGCCAAGCACCAAAGCAGGCCAGCGGGTCTTTACGGCCAGGTTGAACGGGCCATGCGCCCCGGTAACGGAGGCATTCGGAATCAGGGGATAGGTCATCGCGTCCGGCACCAATCGCTGCAAATCATGCCAAGCCTTTGATAAAAGGGTCCGGGAACGGTAGTCAGGTTATTCAGACAGATGATCTGGCAGATCTGCTCGACCCAACTCGCAGCGCGAATGACGCAGAGTTCGCTGATGGTCCAGGTCGGCCCCAGAGTAATACAAATAATCAACCGTCACATCCCCCATCACTACCCAGGCGAGCGCCCGAACGGTGTCTCTGAGGAGCTTGGGCAACGATTCATGGTGACCGACACCCTCAACGCGCACAGGCTCCATGACAATGCCCTGGCTGCCCCAGATACTCCAGCCGAGCACCGCGGCACGTTGCCATTGACCCCTGGAAACTACCACGAACACTTTTTTGTGCTTCCCGGATTGCAAGTAAGGCAACAGAGCAGTGAAGTTGGTGAGTGTATCAACAGCGCGAAAATCGACTGTCAGCCTCTGCCACCCAACATTCTGTTCCTGGACGAAGACCCGATACAAACAGGGCAGAGTCGAGCCGGAGGAGACAAGCACCGGCAGGTCAGGGTAGGCCCGGGCAAGCGTGGCTGCTTGCATCTCACGGCGTATACCACCTCCGAGCACCACGATGGCAGAAGGAGGCTCTTGCATGGCCTGCCATACCATCCACCCTTTCAAGACCAGCCAGATTCCAAACCCGGCCAGCAGAGCGTATTTGAGTGATTCCGGTAGTTTCACTCTTCGCTTGCCAGGGATACTTGAATCCTGCGCTCCCGGGCCATCTCAGCCCCGTAGGCGATGCAGGCGCGAACGTCGGTTTCCTCGAGGTCGGGGTAACGCCTGAGAATCTCCTCGACGGTCGTCCCGCTGGCCAGAAAGTCGAGTACCAGGGAAACCCAGAGGTAGTGTCCGCGGATATAAGGTTTGCCGAAGTAAATGTCGGGGTCAATAGAAATGCGCGCGAGCAGTTCTTCCCTGGTGAAATTCGCGGGCGTTCGGGCACCAGTGGTGTTGCCGGGCACATGGCCAGCACCCCCCCTGGCAGGGGAGTAGCTCGTTAGTTGCCTGGTCATCGCCTTGAGCACCTGTTCTTTGTCAAACTGCATGCGCACGTAATTTCTACCGTTGTCGCCCCAACGTCGGCACTCATCCGGATTGGCAAGCATCACTTCGAGTGCCGCTCTAAAGCTTGCCGGGTCTCCCGGGCGGACGATCAGGCCGCAATCCGCTTCGCTCATGACGTTGGCAATTGCCGTTCCGGCACTCGCCGTGGCGATGACCGGACGGCCACTGGCCAGCATGCCGGTGAGCTTGGAAGGCATCACCAGATCGGCCACGATGTCCCTTTGAACCAGGGCGTGGACATCGGCGAGGTTCAAAAGCTCGTTCAAATCCTCGACCGGCTGCAGAGGTAAGAAGCGGACATTAGTAAGCTGAAGGTCGGCAGCGGTGGACTCCAGACGCCGACGGGCCGTCCCGTCCCCACAGAGAACAAAATATACGTTCGACCGGTTCGCGAGCTGCACGGCCACCTCCAGCATCAGTTCCAGGCCCTGCTTGCTGCTCATGTTGCCGGAGTACAAAACGACTTGATCGTTCTCCTTAAAACCCAATCGGACCTTCAAACAGCTCGGACGCGGCAGAGGGTAAATCTGCTCTGTGTCCACCCAGTTTGGAAAATAGACCGAGCGCTCCCAGGAAAGATTTTTGGTGCGCAGGCGGGACATCATTTGCACCGAAATACTCGATACACGGTCGAATCTCTGCAGGAGCCAGCACTCCATATTTGTCGCGAACTTGTGAAACCAACCGTTCTTGGGAAGCAAGCCCAACTCAAAAGCCGCATCGAGTTCAAAGTCCTGGATGTGCAACCAGGAGGAAGCACCCGAGAGGCGGGCGGTCA
>JACMIX010000020.1 GCA_014380935.1 Gloeobacterales cyanobacterium ES-bin-141
ACAAGCCGGAACTGGGGTATCCCTACCAGGCGGTCCGAGACGCTATTCTGATGACGTCGCGATCCGAGGAAATATGACCCAGAAGCGCGTACGCATCACATCTGAGAACAACCCACTTGCTGGCTCAGCCGGGGTAATCCGGGCCATTGAGGACAGTTCCGGGGACACGCCCGAGGACTGGGAGGCGATCGTCGAGCAATTACAAAAAGTTTGCCTTGAGCAGACCGAACTCGCCCGCGAGGCCCAGGATGCCCTTGCGGACGCCCAGAGAACCCTGGTCATCCAGCGCCAGACAATTGCCAGCCAACAAGCAGAACTCGAAGAATTGCGCCGCAACCTGGCGCGCTCCGCGGGCCTCATCGCGTCTCTAGAAGAGCGCCTCGAGAACATGCAGGAGACCATTGCCCACCTGGAAACAAGACGAGCCGAGCACGAGTACAACCAGGTGCGCATTCAACAACTAGAAGCTCTCTTGCTCGAGACCGAACGTAAAACCGAGAACCATCTGCTCAGCATCCAGACCGCCGAGCGACAGCTCACTCAGGCCCGCGAGCGGATTGTCACTCTTGAGCGTCAGGTTCTCCAACTGAAAGCTATTCTGGACAGCCAGAAACTCAGTCGGACCCAGCCCGCAGTCTGGGAAGCGCCCGTCCCCGCACCATCCGCCCCGACTCAGCCAGCTAAGAAAATTGATTTGCCGCCTTTTCTAGCCAAGTAAACCGAGGCGCAGTGTTTTTGCCCTTCATGCATTTGTATGCTTTTCGAAACTACAGCGATCAGACCCTGACGCTGAGCAGTCCCAAGACGATCCTGGTCGGTGATAACGCCCAGGGCAAATCCAATCTGCTCGAAGCAATCCAGTTGCTTGCTACCGGGCGTTCCAACCGTGCCCTGCGCGACCGGGACCTGATCCAGAAAGGCAAAGAACAAGCACGCGTGACAGCCCGTGTCGAGCGCCAAGCGGGCACCGTCGAGCTTGAGTTGCTGTTGCGCGCCGGTACCCGCCGCCTCGCCCGGTTGAACGGTGAGAACCAGCGCCGTCAGGCGGACATCCTGGGCTATCTAAATTGCGTCTGCTTTTCGAGCCTGGACCTTGATCTGGTGCGGGCCTCTCCGGAGGCTCGCCGCACGTGGCTGGACGGGATTCTCATCCAGATCGAGCCTATATACGTCCGCCTGCTTGAGCAGTACCAGCAAATTCTCCAGCAACGCAACGCCCTGCTCAAGCGCACGGGCGACGGGACGCCCGTCCCGGACATCCTCGAACAACTCGCACTCTGGAACGGCCAGCTTGCCAGGGCGGGATCGCAGGTTATGCGGCGGCGCAGCCGGTTACTGGAGCGTCTGGCACCCCTGGCCCGTCGCTGGCACGGCTCGATCAGCGGCGGACGTGAACAACTCGATGTCCATTACGCACCGCAGGTCCAGTTTCTCGCAGACGATTCCCAGAGTGTTCAGACCGCCTTTGCCGAGGCACTCCAGGCCCGGCAGGCGCTCGAACTCCTGCGCGGCACGACCCTGGTCGGTCCCCACCGCGACGAGGTGGAGCTGACCATCGATGGCACTCCCGCCCGCCAGTTCGGCTCTCAGGGACAACAGCGGACCCTGGTCCTGGCACTGAAGCTGGCAGAGCTTGAGTTGCTCGAGCAAGTCACCGGAGAGCCCCCTTTGCTGTTGCTCGACGACGTGCTGGCCGAGCTTGATCTCCAGCGCCAGGACCAGTTGCTCGGCACTATTCAAGACCGCGTGCAGACGATCGTGACAACCACCCACCTGGGGCTGTTCGACAGCCACTGGCTACAATCGGCTACTGTGCTGACAGTTGAGCAAGGCAGTGTTCTGCCCGTTTTAGCTCAACCCTGACCCAGCGAGACACTGACCGCCCGGAAGCCCTTTTCACTCAGCAATTCGATCATCCGGTCGGCATTGTCGCGCGAGGCAAAGACACCGACCTGTAGAGCCGGTTTGCCCGCGTAGGTCTGGGAGACGACCCCGTTCACCAGCTCTTTGAGCCGGTTTACATCGTCCGGTCGGTTGTCAGTGACGAGGACCCGGTAAGCGTCGGTCCCGGGGCCTGGAGCCTGCTGCTCAGTCGCCTTTGCGGACGGCAAGGATACCTCGGACCCTGGGGTTGCGGGCTCAGCGGTCGCCGGTTTCGTGGTCAATTGCTTGTCTTTGGAATCGGTTGCTTGAGCGGGCAGGGGTTTCCCATCCATCACGGCAACTGCCTTAAAACCCTCCGCGCCAAGTTGCTTGACCAGGCGGTCAGCATTTTCCTGGGAGGAGAAGACACCGACTTGCAGAGCCGGTTTGCCTGCGTAATTTTGGGGGATGACCTTGCCGACGAGTTTTTCGAGCTTCTCAATCTGAGCTGTGTCTTCGGGCCTGCTATCGGTGATCAGGACCCGGTAGGGGCCTGATGCACGGGCGGCAACGGGCTCGGCAGTCCTGACAGGCGGTGGAGAGGGCGGGGGCATGGTGGTGGGCAGGGGGCTTACAGAAGTAGAGGTACTCACCGGCGCAGAAGTGACCTGAGGCGTGGTAGCAGGTTGAGTCACAACGGGTGTTGCTGCGGGGGTACTGGTACTCTTCTGGGGCGGTTTGACTGGGGTACTTACAGGCTTTGCAGCGGCGGGAGTACTCTTCGCCCTGGCAAGCTTTTTGGTTTTGGGGTTAGTTTTTTGAGCCTTGTCGGGTTTTTGATTGGCCAGAAGCTTGGTCTGAGCGGCATTAAACTCGGCCGCGAGGCGCATAACTTCGGGCTCAGCCGTCACCTTTCCGAGAAAAATCGGTTGTGCCCAGCGGTTACCCATGGCGACGACTTCGATGTGTGGCCTGGTAACGTTGTTGAGATCGGCCTTGCCGTTGCTTGCAAAGCTGTTCTCACCCATCCCGGCCTGACCGCCAAGGTCGGGTGTGGCTGAACCCAGCACGACCACGCCGCTGCGCTGGTTGTTCTGGATCGTGTTCTTGCGCAAAATGGGCTCGGATTTACCTTCGATGACGATGCCATCCATGTTGCCGCGAACCGTGTTGCCGGTGAGCGTCGGTTTGGCTTTGCCGGTGATGTTGATGCCAAAGCCGGTCTCCTCGAAGATGTTGTCCTCGATTCTGGGCTTTGAGGCACCCGCCGCGGTTAGACCGTCGGACTTGTTTTTGTAGAAGTAATTGTTGGCAATCCTGGGTCCGCTCTCTCCGGTGATGAAAATGCCGTCGTTGCGGCTCTCGATAAACGAAGAGTTTTGCACAACGGAACTGACCGACTCGATCCACAAACCGTACCCCCGCTCGTTCGGGTTGGTGATCGTAACTCCGCGAACACTCACTTCCTTGAGCGCGATAACCGTGACGTTCTGACTGGCAAAGCTGGGACTGACGTGTCTGCCGCCACCGACAATCTTGATGCCTTCGCCCTTGCTGCGCTCATCGCCGACCAGGTTGACCGCCTTGAGCACCAGCGGAAATTGCTCACCAGTCTGCTCGGAGTATTCACCCGCCGAAAGTTGAATGGTTGCACCCGCGCTTGCTGCCTTGAGAGCACGGGTAATCGTCCTGTAAGGCTTGAATACACTGCCATCGGCGGTGGCGTCATCACCATTGGCAGTATCGACAAGCAGGACCTGCAAGCCCTCGGCTCGTACTACCTGGATCGTGGTTGTGACACCAGAAATAGTAGGGACGCTCCAGCAGAGCGATGCAATGACCAGCGGCAGGACAGGGCGGACGACAATACCTGATAGCATCTGCATCCGTTTCATACCACTCCTCGTGGACTACTAAATATGGAGTTCTTGTCTAGATGCTCACATCCTATGGATGTCAACTTAGATTAGCAGAGAAAAACCCTTTCTCCAGGGGAGTTTTAAGATGGTTTTCTCAACCGCTACGATGGCACTGGTAGTGTTCTGGCGGTTATGCAATCCCGTAGTGTCCTGAGAATTCTTGATGCGAACCTCGACCGCGCCCGCGAGGGGGTTCGGGTGGTTGAGGAGTGGTTTCGTCTAGGTCAGGCAAACGGCAAGTTTGCCCACCAATGCAAAGTTTTGCGTCAGCAACTCGCAGACCGGCACACCCCGGCCATGCTCGCGGCCCGCGACACTCCCGGAGACCCCGGTACCCAGCTTGACCACCCGGGAGAGGCTGAGCGGCGCGACCCGCTCGATTTGCTCCGGGTCAACTTCGCGCGGGTACAAGAAGCCCTGCGCGTGATCGAAGAGTACGCGAAGCTTATCGACCCATCTCTTGCTGGCGAAGCCAAGCAATGGCGCTACCAGGTGTATATCCTCCAGAGCGCGGCCCTGGGTGAGGACCGGCGCGCCCAACTAGAGCAGGCCCGGCTCTATCTGGTCACCGCTCCTCACCCCCGGCTGCTTGGTATTGTCGAGCAGGCATTGGGTGCGGGCCTGCGGCTCGTACAACTGCGCGAGAAGGATGCCGAAGCACGGACGGTCCTCGACCTCGCCCTGCGGCTGCGCGAATTGTGCACCCGCCACGGTGCTCTCTTCATCGTCAATGATCGTGTCGATCTCGCCCTGGCCAGTGATGCAGACGGCGTTCACCTCGGTCAGACCGACCTGCCGATTGCCCATGCCCGGACGCTACTCGGTCCACACCTGCTCATCGGCCAGTCTACGCACCACCCCGACGAGGCAGCACATGCCCTCGCCCAGGGAGCAGACTATATCGGCATGGGACCGGTATACGCCACGCCGACCAAGCAGGGCCGTACCCCTGTCGGTCTCGACTACGTGCGCCACTGCCGCGAGATCCCCTTGCCGGGCTATGCTATCGGCGGCATCGATCTCGAAAACATCACCACGGTCATGGGCGGCGGGGCTGAGCGCGTGGCTGTTGTGCGAGCCCTCATGGCCGCCCGTGACCCTGCCCGGGCAACAGCCGAATTTCTGGAGTACCTCCATGACCACGGTCAAAGTCAACGCTGAAGCGCACACGTTCCCGGACGGCACGACAGTACCGGAGATGCTGGCGCAATTAGAACTTGAGCCGCGCCTGGTAGTGGTCGAATACAACGGCCTTATTCTGCATCGTCAGGATTGGCCGTGCACCTTGCTCGCGGATGGCGATGTGTTCGAGGTTGTGACCGTCGTTGGGGGCGGATAGGACCTGCATTTTGACAGCATCGCTCATCAAGACTTCTTGCTTTGTAATGGATCCGCGAGCGGCTCTTGACTATCCCCCAGCAATGGGATATCCATATCAATACATGTAGAAGTGTAGAGAACTCTCATCCACGCACAGTTCTGTGTTTACTTTTAGCTTCGTGGGGTTTGAACTGTTTAGAGCACTTTCGTTCAGTTCAAGTAATGGGGGAAAAATGAATTTGTTGTCTGTAGCTCCGGCGCGGACCTTCACCCTTTTGAGCATCGGACAGAGGGGTGTGGGCAAGACGGTTTTTCTGGCGGGTGGTTATGCGGAGTTGCATCGCTCCGGTACCCGGACCAGGTCCAGGCAAATGTGGTTCGACTGCCAGAATAGCGACTCTCAGAAAAATATCGAGAATGTTCTCAGTTATGTCGAGCAGAGAGGCAAATACCCACCTGCGACCCTGAAGGTGACTGATTTTGATTTTAAGCTCAAGCGTCAGGGCCTATTACGTGCCCAAACCCTGTGCCAGTTTTGCTGGCAGGATGTGCCCGGCGAGTCCTGCCACAGCGGGGATACCAACTTCCAGAAGACAGTGCTTGCATCTCACGGCTGTTGCGTGTTCGTCGATGCCTACGCCGCTGTGCATGACAAAGACTATTTGCCCAGGCTCGCCGATATCTTCAAACAGGTATCGGCCATTGCTTCCCTGGCTTACATGAATGGCCTCGACTACCCGTTTGCCATCGTCTTCACCAAGTGCGATCTACTTGGCAGCGAGGTAGGTGGTGTCGACCCACTGCACCGGCAACGACTCGAAGAGGGCATTACTCCACTGACAAATCGTCTTGCAGCCGTGGGAGCGCACCACCAGGTTTTTCACTCCTCAATTCCAATGCACACGCTCGCGGGCATGGCCCAGCTCGAGGCGAGGGGCGGAGCAGCTCCTATCCTTTGGCTGGTGCATGAATTGCACAAAGTCTACAACCTCGGTCTCACGGATCTGTTGATGGAGTTGCTGGCTCGGTTGCTACCGGGTCGTCACCACTCAAGGCTTGCCGAAGGATAGGTGGGAGCGTTTGGGTGGGGGGTCCACTAGTTCACACTGATTAATTGCAGACGTTCACGGGGGGATTTGTGAATAACACCAAGATGATTACTTTCGTTGCAGCGCTTGGCTGGCTTTTCTGGTTGCGCACGCGCTACGAACAGTTCCCGATCGCCTGGGCAATCGACATTGCAGCGGTTTTGAGCCTTGCCTGGATTATTTCAGGCCTGGGACGTGAGAGCTTTACAGCTCAGCGACCCCGTCAACCGGGTCGTGGTACTCCGAGGAGTCTGATTGGAGCGGTTGAGGACTGGAATCAGACCCTACAGCTCGATGCAAACTCCGCCGCCGCTCATACCAACCGGGGCGATGCCCGCTATGTGCTGGGAGATTTTGAGGGAGCTCTCGAAGATTACACCCAGGCCCTGCGTATCAACCCCAGTCTCGCTACGGCGCACGTCAAACGCGGTGCTGCACGCGGTGAGATGGGAGACATGCAAGGTGCGCTTGAAGACTACAACCTGGCCCTCAAACTCAATCCCTCCTATAGCGTGGCCTATGTCAGACGCGGTGCCGCCCGCCTCGAACTAGGTGACGTGCAGGGGGCAATGGAGGACTACGACCGTGCGCTCAAGCTCAAGCCTCAGGATGCTGCCGCCCGCATCCGCCGCGGCGCTATGCATACAGGCATAGGTAGTGTCCAGGAAGTAGCCAGCACACCAGTTTAGAAGAGCAGTTTCAGTCCCTCAAGGAGTTATCCAGTACTTCGAAGATTGCGCGGGGGTTAAGCTTGTCACAATGTCTAGATAGTCAAATTGATGTGCAAGCAATACGTTTTGAGTATCCTGGGTTCGGCAGTCTTCCTGGCAGCTCCCGTCGGTGCCCAGCTCGTAGACGCGCCACCGGTCGCGGAAGATAAGCAGGACACGCGCCTCGATGGTGAGCTCCCAGGTGAGCTACGCGACCAGGTGTCAGTTACTGCCACCGGGCGACCGACCAAGGCCGGGGATACGTCGGCGAATACCTACGTACTTACCAAGCAAGACTTTCGCAGCGTCGGGGCAGTCAATCTGCGAGACGCGCTTATCCTGGTACCAGGCGTTCAGGTACCCTAGTCGCGTCTACGGTATCTACTGCATGTCTGTGTCTATGCGGCCAGAAAGACGTGCTGATGGGCCAAAATAGAAGTACAGCAAACGTAGGTAGACAAGCAATATGCTCCTTAAACGCGAGCACCTCGAAGCTAAGCAAAGTGAACTCTATGACGCCATCATCGTAGGTGGAGGTGCAGGCGGTTTGTCAGCAGCAGTTTACCTGGCCCGCTACAATCTCAAAGTACTGGTAATCGAAAAGGGTCGGGGGCGCTCTTTCTGGATGCAGGAGCTCTGGAATTTTGTACCCGAGGTAATCAGCGGTAAAGAGTTGCTCCAGCGCGGTCAGCAAATGGCCCTGGGCTACGGGGCTGATGTGCTGAACGGCTATGTCGAGGACGTCGAGGACACGGGGGATGAATTTCGGGTGCGGGTCAAATACCGCCTCAAAAACAGTGAATATCCAGTCTTTCGGTCCCGCTACTTGATCGCGGCGAGCGGCATCATGGATGTCCTCCCCCAGCTTGCCAGTATGCAAAACGTCTACGAGTACGCGGGCTACAACTTGCACGTCTGTCTCATCTGTGACGGCTATGAGATGCTTGACAAGCGGGCCGCTCTCATCGCCGGCTCAGAGGGTCTCATCAATGCCGCCTTCGTACTCAACTGGTTCACTCCGTACATCAGCGTGCTGACGATGGGTGCCTTTTCCGTAAGCGCCTCCATGCGCGAAAAACTGGCGGAGCACGGCTATCCACTCATCGAAAAGCCGATTGTGCGGTTCCTGGGCCAAAACCACATCATGGATGGAATCGAATTCGCGGATGGCTCGGTCCTGCCAGTCGATACCGGTCTCATCGCCATGGGCTCGATTCGCCATAATGCCTATTTACACCGCTTCAACCTCGACAAGGATGGCGAGGACTTGCAGACCGACGAGTACTGCCGAACCTCGCATCCGCGTATCTTTGCACTCGGCGACCTCAAAAAAGGCCTCAACCAGGTTTCCATTGCCGTAGCCGACGGCACGCTAGCGGGAACGATGATCTGGAGAGACATCCGCAGACAGGCGGCCCCGCGCAAATGGCTTACGAACCTGCGCCAGACGGAGATGGCCTGACGCTCAGTGCAGATGCCGCTCGAGCAAGCGCCCAACCAACTGGTCGAATGTGAGTCCAGCTGCCTGGGCCGCTTCCGGAGCCAGAGAAGTTGCAGTCATACCCGGTAGGGTATTTACTTCGAGCACCCATGGACGACCCTCGGGATCAACGCGCAGATCCGCGCGCACCAGTCCTGTACTGCCAACGATCTGACAGGCCCGGTAAGCAGCATCGACGGCTGCTTTGAGAGTTGACGCGCTCAGGCGGGGTGGGATCAGGTGGATGGACCCGCCCGCTGCGTACTTGGCCTCGTAGTCGTAGAATCCACCCTTGGGGACGATCTCGATCGCGGGCAGAACGAGGCCGTCGAGGACAGCAACCGTAAGCTCCTGACCGGGCACGAACTGCTCGATGAGTACCTGCTGAGAATATCGCAATGCCAGGCTCACGGCCCCCGGCAGGTCCTCCAGGCGATGACAAATAGTGATTCCGACCGTGGAACCGGCCTCAGCTGGTTTTACGACCAGTGGCAGGTCCAGGTACTCTACCCACTCCTCGCAAATAACTCGCTCCGGGTTTGTGTGTGCGGTCCGGTAGGGCGGCGTGGGGATCCCTTCGGCACGGAAAAGCTGCTTGGAGGTAATCTTGTTCATTGCCAGGGCACTCGTCAGCACGCCCGGACCGTTGTAGGGCAAGTGCAACCAGTCGAGCAACCCCTGGAGCGACCCGTTCTCACCCTTGTCTCCATGTAAAGCGATCCAGACAAAATCCGGTGCTTCCTGTTGCAAAACGACTGGTAAGTCTATTTGAGGGTCTATGACCTTGACCTCGTGACCCAGCCTTAGAAGCGCGGCACAAACAGCCTGACCGCTCGCAAGTGATACATCCCGTTCAGGCGAGTCACCTCCCGCCAGTACAACAATCCGCATTACCTACACCAGTGGACGGCGACGACGCAGAAACTCCGGAATGTCAAGCGACTCATCACGGGCAGTGTTGGTGTTGAGCCCGCCCGAGGACATTACCGACTTACTGGAATCTCCTTCTGTCCGTGTCTTCTCAGACCTGGAGCGAGGTGGCAAACCGTTGAAGCCCGTTGCGATCACCGTAATGCGCAATTCTCCTTGTAATTTGTCGTCGATCACAGCGCCAAAGATGATATTTGCATTGGGATCAACTACTTCATAGATGACTGCGGCCGCCTCGTTAACTTCGTGCAAAGTCATATCTTGCCCGCCAGTGACGTTGAGGACTACACCACTCGCCCCCTCGATAGACGACTCGAGCAAAGGTGAGGAAATTGCCGTCATAGCTGCCTCGCGCGCTCTCGATTTGCCTGAGCCCATACCAATACCCATCAGGGCCGAACCGGCATCTGCCATGACGGCACGCACATCGGCAAAATCAACGTTGATAAGGCCGGGAATCGTAATGATGTCGGAGATACCCTGGACGCCCTGACGCAAGATATCATCGGCAATTCTGAAAGCCTCTTGAACAGGTGTCTGCTCGGCAATAACTGCGAGCAACTTGTCGTTGGGAATAATAATCAGCGTGTCCACTCGACCCTGAAGTGCCTCGATACCAGAGTCGGCCTGCTGCATGCGCCGGCGTCCCTCAAAGGTAAAAGGACGGGTGACTACTGCAACGGTCAGGGCTCCTACCTCTTTGGCGGCCTCGGCCACGATAGCTGCTGCCCCCGTTCCAGTTCCACCACCCATACCGGCAGTAATAAATACCATATCCGCGCCTTCGAGCGCATTAATAATCTCGTCCCGTGACTCCTCAGCAGCTTTTTGGCCAATCGACGGATTGCCTCCTGCCCCCAGTCCCCTCGTGAGTTTCTGACCGATTTGCAGGCGTTGAGGCGCAAAGGACTGTGCAAGTGACTGGGCATCCGTATTAATGGTCCAAAATTCGACTCCGCCCACATTGCTTGCAATCATGCGGTTCACCGCGTTGCCGCCACCGCCGCCTACTCCTATTACCTTGATCAGTGCGACGTTACTGGGGGTAATTCCATCTACATGCATGCCCATGCCCTGTTGTGGAGCCATTGCTCGGTAGGAACCTGTGGAAACTTCGTTTAATCTTACCTGACTTTTTGATTGAAAGAAGGAGGCGGGATTAATTTCGTCCCCACGGTTGTTATCGGAATTGGGCATGTCCGGCATCCTATAAATAGCGTCTTTGCTACAAAGTTGCCCTTACTATAGGCCACCGGCAGCGAAAAGAATAGGGTTTACCTTAAAAAGTCGAAACTCGCAATCGCAGTGTTGGTACTTGTGAACTGCGTAGATCAATAAAAGCAATATCAGCAGGTTTGTAGCGTTTGGTAATCTCGCGCATCTGGTCTAGACGTCGCAATTGATTTGCGAACCGCGAACTAAATGCACCCATGTGTACCTCACCAAACTCGGTACGTAATACAAGGTTGCCGGGATCGCGCAAATCGATAACCTGGACACGCAGGGGCGACTGAGCAACCTGAGGATAAATTTCTTTCCACAAGTTAGCTTTGTCTTGTGTGTAGCCCCAGACTGACAGCTTCGGGCGATGCAGAGCGGGGTATTTGCGTAAGCTGACCCAAACTCCCGTGCGATCAACAATGCCCCACTCGCCCGGTTGTGGTGCGAAGGCGACCGGCTCAAGTTCTTGAACCTCGACCAGTAGCGCCGGTGGCCACAGCTGCCGCTGAACACTGGCGGACTGAACTGGCAGACTTGTGAGTAGCGTTTCGCGGAGAGCCTGAGGTTCGACCTCGGTGACTGCGCTGGGGTAGGTAATGCTCAAAGCATCCCGGATCTGCGCTCTGCTAAGAGCGACATTGCCGCGAACATCGATTGCGCTTCCGGAGTGCAATTGCCAGAGGGGTTCTTGCTTGAGCCAGATGAGGCCAGCCGCGAGACCCGCGGCAAGGCTCAGTCGCCACAAACCCGTAAGACGTAGTAGCCAACGCTGTCTGCGGAACTCCCTGCGACGGGTGACCAGAGATGATTTGGTGACAATGGTTTGCACAAGCTAAACCCTATATGTTGAATAGTCAGGTTTATCTTACCGGAGTTGTCGTTTCAGCGAACCCAATATCTAGCGTTCTGTGTCTTGATCGTTGTTATTGCTGGGATTTTGGTCATTTCCCTGCCCGTTCGGACTGGGATTGTTCTCTTGATTGTTATTGTTTTGATTGTTTTGAGGTGGCGACTGCGCCTCGGGATTGGGAACGGTGCCACCACCGTCGGTCTGGGCACCGGGTTCCTGTCCCTCCGGAGGTACAGGGGCCGGTTCTTCTTCTTGTTGAGGAACTGGAGGTTGTGGTGGAACTGGCTGTGGATTGTCCGCCCCGGATGGCACGAAGGAGTTGGAGTTGGCTGCGCCGGGTCTGGGACGCCGGTTCTCAAGACCGGCACCGGGGGTCTGGGCCGGGGGCGATTCGCCAGGCCGGTACACGAAGTTGAGGGTCAACCGTTTCTGACCTTGCTGAAGTACAACTTCGCCCTCACCGATTTGCTTGACCTGCCAATCCGCAACTCGATCGCCTCCGGCAACGGTCTGGACCTGACCGCCGACGCGGATGACTGCAAGGCGGGTAGCACCATTGCTCGCGACGCTTACAAGTTCGAGAGGAGGCGCCTTGGGGGCGGTCGGGGTAACTGGAAGTTGGGCGGGTTGGGTCTGTACCGTGCTGGCCTGGGCAACAACCGGAGCTTGCGCGACAACTGGAGCTTGCGCGACAACGGGCTCGGGGGTCGTGGCAGGTGGGTAGGTGAGGGGAGTTCTGGCCTCGAGGCTGGCTCCGGCCGTGGAAGGAGTCTCGACGGTTGCGAGTTCTTCGCCCTCCTCGTCAATTTCTGGTCGGGCTTGGGGCCTGGCTGTCAGTAGTGGGCGTGTGAGCGGCGCTCTTGCCCGTTGTGGTAAGGGACGTGCAGAGGGTGGAGGAGTTTGGGTTGCTGTGAGCAACCACCATGTTCCTACCAGAGCAACACTCAGAAATAATACTGCCCGTCCAACCCCGGCAAACTGAGGACCGCTTACAACCGTGTTGCCGGTCTGTAAAAAACGTTCGAAATCCCTCATTGGCTCAACCACACGCCACAATGTCATCATGCCCGATTACCCGGCCATCCAACAGAAAAAAGACCGGTATCTTAAAACACGCGCATGAATTTGCCCAACTGGATTACATTCAGCCGCCTGCTCGGCGTACCGGCACTACTAGTCTTGCTGAATAGTGGGGCTGAAACCGAGCGCTACTGGGCAGCCGGTATTTTCCTGGTCATGGCTTCGACGGACTGGTTGGACGGTTACCTGGCCCGCCGTTTGAACCAGATTACAGAACTGGGCAAGTTTCTTGATCCCCTGGTAGATAAATTGCTGGTGCTTGCGCCTTTGCTGATGCTGGTAGAACTGGGTCAGATACCGGCCTGGGGAGTGTTCTTGATCCTGGCGCGCGAACTGACGGTAGCAGGCTGGCGGGTCAACCAGGTGAGTGTTTCGGGTGCCAATCTTTGGGGCAAGGCCAAAACCATCCTGCAAATTATCGCGGTGACCGTTTTGATTCTCGATTGGCCGGGTGGACAGGCTCTATTCTGGCTTGCCGTTGCACTGACCTGGGTGTCGGGCGCTATTTACCTGTGGCCTCGCCGAGCCTGACGGCGGGGGATTTGCTGAAGACGCCTCAGGGCAGACCCGATCCAGTCGCTGGCTGAGTGGCTGATTGCACCTAATTCGAGGCCGAGGAGTATCCAACCGATCGTGGACAAATGATCTTCGAGGTTGTGAGCAATCTTGCGGGCCTCGGCAAGCAGTTCGATTTGTCCTCCCAGCCACTGGTTGCCTGCCAGGACACCCAGGGTAGTCATGAGTGCGACGATCATCCCCAGATACACCACGCGCCCGAATGTACCAATCACAGGACCGTGGGAGAGAAACGAACGATGGGTGACGAGCTTTCGGTAGGGTCGCCACAGCCACCGCAGGGGTCCCCAGCGCTTGTACTGCACGGAGTGAATGTCGAGGTCTCCACTGAACATCAGACCGCTAAACAGGTACGCACAACCGACGGCCAGGGCGGTCGGCGTCTGTGCTGTCCACCACCACACGCTCGCTGTCACCACGGGTACACTGACCCAGGTCAGCCGGTCGTGGGTGCGTCCGCTCGGCATCCTACAGGTCCCGAGTCCGGCTCATTCTAGAAACCCAACCCGTCGAGCGAGTCGGCACCGAAAACATTGATGTCGAAAGTGAACTGAATATCAATTCGGTCACCCTTGTAGGCAGAGGGTAGATTTGCAAACGGTGCTGCCCGCCGGACAGCCTCCATCGCTGCCTGGTCCGAGGATGTCGAACCGGAGGTTTTGCCGACGCGCAAATTGAGCAACTCACCACTGCGGGCAATCGAGAATATCAACACGCTCCGGCGGGAGTTGCCCGCCTCAGGAGCGACCCAGTTGCGCTTGACTTTGCGCTGCAGGGCAGCCATGTAAGGCCCGAAGTCAACATCCTGGGCCGCATCGATACCGCTACCAGGTCCATCACGGTCGGGGTTGAAAACGCCGCTATTGCCAATGCCACCCGCGCCGGTGCCGGTACCACCGCTGCTGGCTGTAATTGGGCCACCCAGGGCGGAGGCTGCCGAGGAGCGGGTACGGCGGGCAGGAGCAGGTGCAGGACTGGGTGCCGGTGCTGGTGTGGGCGCTGAGGCGAGCGGCTTGAGCTCGGATTCGGAGCTTTCACGCGGCTTGGGGAAGGTCGCGTCCGGGGCCACGGGTAGAGGTTGGGGTTTCGGCTGCGGCTTGGGCGGCTCGGGGGGAGGAGTCTGGGCGACCCTCGGAGTTGGGTCGGGTGGCTCGGGGCGAGGTTGCGGTTGCGGTTGTGGGCGTGCCGCCTTGGGTCTGGCAGCGGGCGTACCGGCAGACACCGGACGTTTGGGGTCGCGCTTGCCCCCGGCGACCGAGTTGACGTTTGCCCGACGCTGGGTCTTGGGTGGCGTCTTGACGCTGGGCTTGTCAATCAGGGTGTACTCGAGCGGCGGCGAAGGGGGCTCCGGCGGTGTCAGATTGGGTAGGGGAATATTGAGTGCTTTGATCAAGAAAGGCAGAAGGAAGGCCAGAAAAACAAGCGTCCCGACAACCATCAGGTGAATCAGGACCGAAGAGACAATGGCGGGGAAAAGACTGTCAAACTTGTAGCGCGGGTCAACAATCACACGGGTACGGGCGAGCTTGTCGTGCCAGCCCTGACGTTCACCGTCGAGGGCCACCGAGATGAAGCCAATCAACAGGATGCTGCTCAGCAAGTACCCAAGCAGGTGACGCGCCGCCATCGTTGGCACGGACAGCGCCCCCCCTGGCTGGTCAGAAACAATCCTCAGACCGGTTAGGCCTTTGCCAATCGTTTGCCCGCGGTTGACGACCGGCAAGACCAGCAAATTGACTGCCGCGAAAATTCCTGCCAGACCAAGAATGAGCCAGGCTACTGCCTGATCGTCGAATTCAACGCCCAGGGCCAGAAACACTAACTGTAAAACTTGAGCAAAAAGGTAGGGCAGAACGGTGAGGACCGCTAAGTCGAGCACGAAAGCACAGAACCTGAGCCAGAAACCGGCGGCCGGTTGGGTCCGTTTTTGCTTGGTTGCCGGTCGGTTGAGTACGAGGTTAGAGGTCATAGGTGAAAAGCGGCAGGAAGGAAATACTGGGTCAACCTGTTTACCTGGATCAAAGAGTACCCTCTAATAGAATAGAGTGCATTCGATTCAGTTGCGCCGGTCCCACTTTTGACAGGCAGGACAAAAGTGGGCCGAGCGCCCAGCCAGACGGACACGCTCGATCGCTGTATTGCAGATGCGACAGGGTTGTCCCCGCCGCCCATACACCCAGGCTGTCCCCGCGTAATTGCCATTGACCCCCAGAGCGTCCGTGTAATTGCGCAGGGTCGAACCTCGCCGGTCGATGCCCTGCTCAAGCACCGTCAGGACAGCACCATGCAGGCGTATGAGGTCTGCCTCTGCGAGTTGACCAGCCGGCTGACAAGGATGAATCCTGGAGGTGAAGAGAGCTTCATCGGCATAAATGTTCCCGATGCCTGCCACCAATTGCTGGTCGAGGAGCGCACTTTTGACCGGTTGGCGCCGCTGTTCGAACCGGTGGGTCAGATAGGCACCGCTGAACTCGCAGGCGAAAGGCTCGGGTCCCAGGCGGGCAAGTCCGGTGACAATCGACTCGGGTGCGAGGCCATCCGGGACCAGCCACAACCGTCCAAAAACGCGCGGGTCCTCAAAGTGCAATTCGTAACCGTCTTCGAGGACGATTCGGACCCGGACGTGGTTTTCAAGCGGTGCGTCGTGGTCTTTCCACAGTAGACGCCCCGACATACGCAGGTGGACCGCAAGAATGCCTCCTCCTTCTAGATGTAGAAGCAGATACTTGCCGCGCCGCGTAAACTCAGCCGCAAAGACCTGGCCTCTCAGTCGAGCGCAAAAAAGCTCTATCGGCAGTGGATATCCAACCGACTCAGCACGTAATACTTGTACGTCACTTACCCGGTGACCGGGTAGGCGAGTCAGCAGGTCACGGCGGAGCGTCTCGACCTCGGGCAGTTCAGGCACTTAAGTTGTTTCTTCGAGTTCGCTAAGACCAAAATTGTTAGTGTTGATCCCCGAGTAGTTGACCTTTTCAAAACGCACGGTTACCGGATAGATCGTCTTGGGCGATTTGTCAATTGAGGCAACCGTTCCGACTTCGCGGAACCAATAGGACTCCTTGCGCAAAATTCTTACTTTTCCACCCCGTTCGATGGCCATAGCAGTTTCAATCCTTTGATAAAGCAGAATGATTGCTTCACCATATCATCACCGGCGGCCTACAGCAGAGGGGGTTTAGGCCAGTTTGCCGGAGTGTGCGGAGGTGATGATCCCCCCGCCCAGTAGGAGATCCCCCGAGTACCAAACCGCGGCCTGACCGGGTGCGACTCCAAACTGCGGCTCCTCGTCGAATACCACCCGCGCTTGGTCTCCAAGTGGAAAAACGGTTGCGACGACGGGTAGTGAACGGTAGCGAACCTGCACTTCGGCCTGGATGGGCGCGTCCGGCGGGGCCATCGAGACCCAGTTGAGCCGATCGACGATACACTCAGTGCTCAAAGCGCTATCGCGCGGGCCGACCACTACCTCGTTGCGGGCAGCGTCAACAGCCAGCACGTAAAGCGGGTATGGAGCTGCTACTCCCAGACCTCGCCGTTGCCCGACCGTGTAGAAGTGGGTCCCGTCGTGCTCCCCGAGCACCCGGCCAGCCTTATCGACAATCGCTCCATGCCGGGAGTCGATGTGATCCTCAAGGAAATTACGCATTGAGCCTGCTGCCTCGACCAGACACAAATCCATGCTCTCTGGCTTGTGGGCGACTACCAGACCCAACTGGGCCGCCAAGGCGCGGGTCTGATCCTTGGTCAACTCTCCCAGGGGAAAGACGGCACTGCGCAAGTGCTCCTGGCTCAGCTCGTACAAAAAATATGACTGATCCTTTGTGCGGTCTGCTGCCCGTTTGAGCCAGTACCGCCCGGTCGTAGCGTCGAACCCAGTTCGGGCATAGTGCCCCGTCGCCACCTGTTCAATACCGAGTTTGTTGCGGCTGTACTCGAGCAGCAGACCAAACTTCAACTCGCGGTTGCAGCGCGAACAGGGCAGGGGTGTAACCCCGGTCCGGTAGCCCTCGACCACAAAGTCCACGATTGTTTGCTCGAAGGTGGAGCGGATGTCAACTACGTGGTGGGGTATCGCCAGTTGCTCGCACACTCGGGCAGCGTCCTTGAGACCATCAGAACAACACGACCCCTTGCCGCGCATGAGCCAGAGCGTTACCCCGCAAACACGGTAGCCCTGCTGTTGCACGAGGGCTGCTGCAACAGCACTATCCACGCCGCCCGAGAGGGCTGCAACCAGTTTTGAATCGTTCAGTAAACCCATAAGTTTTAATCTAACACCGACGCAAACTCGCCACCCAGCACCCCCCCGGTGTCTCAAGCCATGGAAGGTTTTCAAGCCAATCCAGGAAAAATTCGACAGGCACGGGTGGGAAGAAGACCGTACCGCGAATTTGCTCGACCTGCCAGCCGCTTGCAAGGGCGAGCGTCTTCAGACGCTCCCTGTCAAAGAACTGGCCCTGATAATAGGGGTGATCGGTGAACGGGCGGGCAAACTGCTGTTGCCATCCCCATGGACTGTCGCGGTTCAGAACGCAGATAACTCCCCGGTCGCGCGCGACCCGGCGCAGTTCGCGCAGTGCCCCGGCGGGATCGGGAACAAACTCCAATACATTGCAGCAGAGGACAGTATCGAAACTCTCATCCGCGTAGGGCAGGGCATTGATACTGGCTGCACGGAAACGGCCTGCCGGTACACGTCTGCGGGCGCGTTCCAACAACTGCACATCAGTGTCGGTACCCTGCACCAGGGCACCACCTTGGGCGAGTAGTTCACTGTAGTGCCCCGCCCCACAGCCCGCGTCGAGCACCTCCTGTTCAGCCAGCGGAACGAGCAGCGGAGCGATCACCTCCCAGCAACGGCTCAGGTAACGGCGTCCCAGGGACTGCGCATACCAGTCCTCCAGATCCCCGAAACCGGTCTGGGCTGAATGGGTCACGGGTTGGCTACCGCCAGGCGCTCATACATCCGCTGTGACCGTAAAAACACAAAACTCTCCGTGAATGGCACGGCAATCGGTCTCCTGACAATTTAATCGCGTCAGCCCACTCATCGACGAGAGGCAGAACTGAGTCATCAAGCCCTGCAGAAAACCGCTCAGGTAGTGACAGACGGGCTCGTGACTCGGGCTACCCTCGTCTTGCCACCAGGAAGACTCGAGTGTATTTTCCACGTTGATGATTGCTTGACCCTGGTTCATGTCGAGATTCTGGACGGTGCAGCGTCCCAGACCCATCTTCTCAAGCCAGTCGAGTGCTGTGTGAAACTGCTCCTGTGCAGCCAGTTTGCCCGGCTGGTGAAACAGGTGCCGTAAGACCGAGGCCGCTCCTGCCGCTCCTGCACGCCGCATAACCAGAGCAGTGCGCTCCTGACCGACTAATTCGGCGAGTTGCTCGCGTAGTACGCGCAGACTGCCTGAGACATCGAACAGGCCAAAGCGCACCCCATGCATCAACAAGGCACCTGGCTCTGTAGACGTATATTCTTGTCCTTTGCTTCCCCAGGTCTGGGAGTGGTGGATTTGTTCTGTAGACTCGACAGTTGCTCCTGAGAGAGTAAGATACTTCTCAAGCGTCGTTCGCTCGATTACCCACTTGCGCCCAAGGCGTACACCATGAATCCGCCCTTCGCAGATCCAGCGTCGGATAGTTGCCGGATGGATCTGAAGGATTCCGGCAGATTCGGCAATACTGAGAAATTGGTTACGTTCTTCAATGGTCATTTTCATTAGGGGATGTCTCCAGTACAAGGAAGCAGAACTAACTTGATATCTTGCAAATGTACTACATCTATGTGGTTTTACGGAGATTGCTTCCTAGAATGATACGTATCTTGATTTAAGCCGCTAATTCTCACAAAGTATCGATATCCTTCGATATGGCACTGGTTGAATGCGTCAGATATTTGTGAAAGCTCAGCATGTGCTCTCATGTGGCGGTATGCAACTGAATATCCAATCCTATTCATGAATTACAGCTCAAGAAGTAGCCATTCTTTACTCAAGCTGCAAAGTTCAGTGTATTCTCGGTCTAAAAAAGCAAGATTGTATTTGGGTATATATTTAAAAATCTAGCTGTCAGTATTTGCACTGTAAGCCGGGTATTTGTGCAATAGTGCAGCCAATTTCTGCCTCGTTTGGATCGGGACGTCCTGGGGACGGGTGAGCAAAGCGTATTGCAGAGCGGAGTGGCTGGCTGATGCAGGTGGGCTGTCGTGCAAGTGCTCGACGACGGCTCGAATAATCCGCCTGGCATTGTCGGCATTTTTGCGCAGGTTGTCGAGAATCATCTCGACGCTGACGGCACTGTGATCCGGGTGCCAGCAGTCATAGTCGGTGACCAGGGCAAGGGTGACGTAGGCTATTTCTGCTTCTCGAGCCAGTTTTGCCTCCTGGAGGTTGGTCATCCCGATGATGTCCATGTCCCAACTGCGGTAGAGTCTGGACTCAGCCAGGGTCGAAAAAGCCGGTCCTTCAATGCACACGTAGGTACCACCCTGGTGAATGCGGGTTTCCGGCAGCTCGACTGAGCGGGCTGCTTCGATGACCAACCGGGACAGTTGCGGACAAATAGGTTGATCAAAGCTGATATGGGCAACCAGACCCTCACCAAAGAATGTCGAGGGGCGAGCCTTGGTACGGTCAACAAACTGGTCTGGCAAAACGATGTCGCGGGGCCTCAGGTGCTCTTTGAGCGACCCGACCGCAGAGGCCGAGATGATGTACTCCACCCCTAGCAGCTTCATCGCGTAGATGTTGGCTTGAAAAGGAAGCTCTCCGGGTAACAATTGGTGGCCACGACCATGTCTGGCCAGAAACGCCACCCGCTCACCGCACAGGCTCCCCAGGATGAACGCGTCTGAGGGCGGGCCGAAGGGGGTGTCAAGCTGTACTTCGCGGGGGTTTTCGAGCCCCTCCATTTGATAGAGGCCACTGCCACCGATGATACCGATCCGGGCCTGGGACGATGGTTGCTGTATGGCCATAGGTGTACTCCCGACGCTTAGTCTTCAAGTCTACCGGGGAGCCGTATAAATCAGGACCCGGAGGGTACTCTGGAATCGGTCGTACTTTATCAGGGTACAGTCCGTGGTTACCTGGCTCACCATCATCTACTGGATGCTCATTGGGGCAGCCTTCGGCAGCTTCGTCAACGTCGTCGTCTACCGTCTGCCCCAGGGAATTTCCCTGCTTTGGCCCCCTTCCCATTGTCCTGCGTGCAAAAGCCGGCTTGGTATGACGGAGAATGTACCGGTCCTGGGCTGGCTGTGGCTTGGTGGGCGCTGTCGGCACTGCGGTGCTGCCATTCATTGGCGTTATCCCCTTGTCGAGGCGGTTGGGGCTACCCTCTTTGGGCTTGTGGCCTGGAAGATGCAGGCAAGCTTCCTCACCCCCGCGAGCTTTATCGATGTGGCTGCCTGGGGTTGCCTGGTCGCCCTGCTGCTTGCCCTGAGCTTGATCGACCTTGACACGATGGAACTTCCAGATGAGCTGACGCGGGCAGGCATTCTGGGTGGATTGCTCTTCCGGACGTTCGGACCCGTTCTGGTCACGGGTATGTGGGCCAGCGGGCCGCCCGGACTGATGGACGGCCTGTACGGTTTGCTGCTCGGACTCGGGCTTTTCGACCTGATTGGCTACCTGGGCGAACGCTTGCTTGGTAAAGAGGCGATGGGTGGTGGCGATGCCAAACTTGCGGCGATGCTCGGGGTCTGGTTGGGCTGGCAGGGTTTGCTGGTTGCCCTGGGGATCGGTTTTTGTCTCGGTGCTGTCGTGGGTGTGGTAGGGCTTGCTACCGGACAGCTCAAACGCGAGCAGGCCTTTCCGTTCGGTCCATTTCTCGCGTGTGGGGGGATAGCCGGGCTATTGTTTGGGGAAACCTTGATTGCAAGTTACCTGCGTCTCATCTACTAGTTTTCGGTGACTGGCTCACCAAAAGCCTCTTGGGGAAACTTTTACCAGCAGACGATGTCCTACGGTCAGTACAAACTATTCGAAGTATTCGGGAGCGGACGGCGATTGTGACGAATCTATTGACCAAGTGGCTGCCGGGAGGTCCAAAGGGCGGTATCGGGATTGAGATCACCCCAGAGCAGGTCACGATTGCGCGACTGGACAAGTGGGGCAAGCGCCTGCGCCTAAAACACCTGGTCTCGGCTCCGACTCCGGCTGACGCGTTGGTGGACGGCCGGATCGAGGATACCCAGGCAGTGGCACAGGTCATTCGAGATTTGATGAGTACCCATCGCATCAAGCCCGGACCGGTCGCAACTGCCATCTCGGCCCGCGAAGCCGTGATTCGACTCATCCGTTTGCCAGCTGACTTACAGGCGGACGAATTGCGCGAGGTCGTCCTCAATCAGGAAGCCGAGCTGCAGATACCCTACCCACGCGAGGAAGCCTACGTCGATTACCAGCCTCTCGAGACCAAGGTTGACGCAGACGGCGTACGCCGCCAGGAGGTCCTGTTGGTGGCTGCCCAGCACGAGGTTGTCAACAGCTACGTAGAGGCCATCCGCAAGGCTGACCTCATTCCAAAGACCGTGGATATTGCAAGCTTTGCCCTCATTCGCATTCTACGCAATCAGCTCTTGCAGTACCCGCCCACGGAGGCGGTCGCACTGATTCTGGTTCAGGCGGAGGGGACGGTTATCAGCATTTTGATCAACGGCGTGCCGGAGTTTTCCCGCTATGTACCACTTGGAACGTGGATGTTCCGCGAAGTGCTCAGCCGGGCACTGGATTTACCTCCCTCTCAAACGATGAGTCTGCTTGCCAATCTCGCCCCGCCGCTCGACAGCGCCGGAAGCACAGAAAACCCATCCTTCTCGGGCCGGGGTATCGCTGCCCTGCGCCGCGTGCTGGGTGACTTGGCCGAGGAAATTCAGCGTTCACTCGATTTTTATCTATCTCAGATGGATGTCTTACCGGTGACCCGGTTACTGCTGTCGGGTTCCGGTGCCAATATCAACCAGCTTGACCAGTTTCTTGCCCAGCGGTTGACTCTGCCGATCAGCCGGGTTGACCCGCTGGAGGCCCTTGACCTCAGTGCCGACGGTATCTCGGATCAGGCCCGTTCCGGGGCGGGAGTTGCCCTGGGTCTTGGTTTGCGAGCGATGTAAGTGGGTACTTAAGTGGGAGGCTCCATGTTCGAACCGGAAATCAATTTTCTCAAAGATCAGAGCGCGGGCAATGCGGCTCAGGGTGGTTTCCGCAACGATCCGGATTTCGGGACGGACTCAACTGGGGGAATCGATCCTTTGCTGATTGGGGTGGCCGTTCCTGTCCTGGCTCTCGCGGTCGTGGCCGGACTGACTCTATTTCTCAACACCCAGGTCAGTGCCAAGACCAGTGACGTTGCCCAGTTGGACGGACGCCTCGCCCAACTCACTCAGCAATTGAGCGATATCGAAAACCTCAAAAAAGACATCGAAACCGAACGCCTGCGTGTCGAGGCGGTCGTCAACCTCTTTGACCTCTCGCGTCCCTGGTCGGCTGTGCTTGAGGACTTGCGTCGGCGCGTTCCGGAGGGTGTTTGGCTTGACAGCCTGGTGACTAAAAATACCAAAGACGGCGATTTCATCGACATCGAGGGCAAAGCACTCGATTTTCAGCAAGTGGCTGCTTTGCAGTTGACCCTCAAGGACTCGCCTTTCGCAAGCGATGTTTTTATCCAGGACACGACCAAGGAAGAGGACAAGGACGGTGGCCCCACTCTGGTCAACTACAAAATTCAAGTTCAACTCGCACGGCGCAAGCTACGCGAATTGATTCCCATCCTTGAAGCAACAGGGTCATTCGGTATTCTGGAAAAATTGCGTCGTGTACAGCAGGAGACGTTGGTGCGATGACCTCACCCACACGTTTGTTCGGGCTGGAACTGGATCGCAGGGGCATCGCCACGCTGGTTGGCGGTGCAGGCACACTGGTGGTTGCCGTCTTGTTTTTCCAGCTCACCCTGCCGCAATGGGACAAGCTCCAAGAACTCGACACCCAATTAGCCCAGAAAAATGCTGAGCTGACCAGCAAGCAGCAGCAATTAAGGCAGTTACCTGCCCTGAGTACCCAACGCGAACGTTCCCGCCGCCTGCTCGCTTCGGTAGTGGCGCTCATTCCCACACCCGAAACATTGCCCTCGCTGCTCATCGACACGACCCGCCTCGTACAGGCAAGCGGAGCAGACCTGCGCAAATTTACTCCAAGTCAGCTCAAATCCGTTCCTGAACTCTCCGAGAGCACCATCGATATTCGCTCGACCTCGGCCAAGGTAAGCCTGAACGCGACCTACGCCGAGAGCATCATCCTGCTGCGCAATATCGAGCGCCTGGAGGAACTGCTGCGGATCGAAAATCTTGCCCTCAAGCCCATCGACGCCAAGGACAACCCGGGCAGAACCGATCAGCGTCTTACAGCCGAGTTTGAACTGACTGCCTACGTACTCGATCCCAATGCACCTCCACCCACGACCACGACTGTCCCCCCTCCTACCAAGTGACAAACACCATGACACAAGTTGATCAGCATTCTTACTACGACCTGCAAGCTGAGGAGCCCACCCAGCGGGGTATCAACCCCCTGCTACTGGCCATGCTTGCCGTGGTTGCCCTTGGAGGGGGAGCCTACTACTTCTTACAGCAGCCCGGCGCGAGCCCTCCCGTCCAACTGCCCATCCCACAGGCCGTGGTAGATATCCCCAGGCCTGCTCAAGCTGTCCCCGCCCCACCACTTCCAGTATCCTCAGGCGGGCTGATCCCAGTCACATCCGTCCGGCTTGTCCAGCGCCAGGCAGTTGATGCAGCAGGCAAAGAGGATCCCTTCCGGACGTTGATCATCGCACCCCCGGCGATTGCAGCGGCCATTCCCCGGCTCCTGGTGGTACCTTCCCCTGCTCGTCCTGCTCGTCCCGCCCCTTCCGCTCCTCCGATCCAACCCAAGATTGCGAGGTCAATCAACGTGGTGGGGATCATTGCAACTCCTGAGGACACCTACGCCGTCCTGACCTACGAGGGCCGCAATGAAATCGTGCGTCCGGGCGATGTTATCGAAGACGCGCGGGTCATGACCATCTCAGCTCAGACCCGGACAGTCGTTTTTCAGGAGAAAGGCGAAGAAATTCCCCGCTCCCTGGAAGTCGGTCCTTGACACCCATTCCCTGACACCGATAGGGGCTGAATGTTGTGATGCCGGTATTGGTTCTGTATGTAGATAACCAGTGCCGGTCTTGGCTGTGCTTACCTCTTGTTGGAGATTCTTCTGATGAATTTGCAGACGTTACGTGTATGGAGTGGGAGGCTACTGCTAGCCGCCATCCTGGTACCCGGCCTGGCCGCTGTGGTGGATGCTGCCACTGTTACCGGTCTGCGGGTTGTTGAGACAGAGGGCAAGCGCCAACTCGTCGTCGATTTGAGCGGTAGCGGCCCGCGCGCCCAGGTCGTAACGACCCTGCGCGACAATGCCTGGGTCGCCGAATTGAAAGACACCCAGCTTGCTATCGGCTCCAATCCGAATGGTAACTACCGCCAGGATCGGCCCGCTCAGGCGATCGAACTTCTCGAGGCGACCCAGACCACGGCTCAGACGGTCCGCATTCGGATGGTCGGGCAAGCAACTCCTCCCCAAGTCAGCCTCATCGACAGCACAGCCCTCCAGATAGTCTTCGATATGGAGCCGTCCAGTGCAACTCCGCTCAAAGCCTCTGGCTCCAGCCGCCTTGAGCTACCAGACAGCAACCGCAACGGTGAAGCACCCCGCCGCCTGAGCGCGCGAGCAGTTGCACCACCCACCGGGGATATTGCCATTGGCGAGATTACGGTCGGCAAACCGGTCGAACTCAACAGCACTGACAGGATAACCCTGGTGCTTAAGGATGCACCCGTGCGCGAGGTTCTACAAATCCTGGCCCGTAGGGCGGGCTACAACATTCTCTTTGGCGGTGACATCGGTGCCCAGCGCATCTCCATGGACATTCAGGGGGAGGCCCTCGATGACACGTTCAATTTCGTCTTGCGCCTCAACGACTTGAAAGGACGCCTGGTCGGCAAGACCATTCTTGTCGGTAAAGAAATTGCCCAGGACCTCCTGCAAACCCAGATCCGCACCTTCCGGCTCAACCAGGCCGATGTCAACCAGGTAGCCGGGGTGTTGAGGGGACTGGGTGCCCAGGTGACCGGGGGTAGTTCCATCGGCGGGTCAACGGGAGGCGCGGGAGCGGCTGGTGGTCTGAGTGGGGCGACAGGTGCTGGTGCAAGTGGGGGCAGTTCAATTGGTGCCGGGCCTCTGAAGGGTGAGTTGTTCGTAACACTCGATGCACGGACTAATGCACTGACGGCGATTGGTACACCTCGCGCTTTACAGATAGCTCAAGCTCAAATTGCGCAGCTGGACATTCGTTCTCGTCAAGTCATGATCGACGTCAAGCTCATCGACGTCAACCTCAACGATGTAACCGACCTGGGCTTTAAACTTGGTGGTGCAGCAGGAAATTTTTCACTCGGAAATATAACTAATAACAACTTTGGTTCGTCAACTCCAGCCGGTGGTACTTTTGGTCAAGTTGGGCCTACCAGCCTTGCACAAATTGCAGGAACTACGGCCACGGGTGCCGGGCTTATCTTCAGTACGCTCACTGGTCTTTCCAATGCTATTGCTTTGCGACTTGATACGGCTATTCAACAAGGCTCTGCCAAGATCCTGGCGTCACCCAAGATTGTTGTTCAGTCGGGAGAGAATTTCAGTAAAGCGTATAAAGCGGAAGTAAAGATTGTTGACAACGTTATTATTGGAACCAAGATTAGCGTTGATCCAGCAACAGGATTAACCAGTACCACTCCCAACCTGGGCGAGGCAGGCGTTACTCTCAATATTGAGGTATTCAACATTGATGACAATGGCTATATCAATTTAGCTCTTAAGCCCAACGTTAGTTCTGTGTACGCTACTCAAGTTACTCCTCAAGGTGATGTGATCAGCTTGCTCACTGTGCGGAGTCTAGATATTTCGCGTCTTCGTCTTCGTGACGGTCAAACTTTTGTTATCGGAGGGGTAATCCGCGATCAGGATCGGAACTTAGTGACTAAAATTCCCTTTTTGGGCGACTTGCCCATCCTGGGTGCGCTCTTCCGCTCTCAAAGCAATCAAAAAGAGCGTCGGGAAGTGGCCTTGATAGTCACACCTCATATCCTGCGCGACCCCGTTGAGGAAGTAGGCCCCGGTCCTAATGGACAAACCGGGCCACTCAGCAACCTGCCCAACCCTTAAGGCAAGCCCCAGGCCGAGCGTAAGGTGTTGTAACTCTCTCGGGGAAGCTGTACCAGGACCGGATTGGCCTTGGGGTCCAACCAGGTAAGGACTGTTTCAAGATTGTCCTGTGCCATTGCAGTGCAGCCCGCGGTCGGGTTGGTCGGCCCACCCCAGACATGCAAGAAGATGCAGCTACCTCGGGCAACAACAACCGGTCCCGCGTTGTGTGCAACGACCACAACCCAGCGGTAAAGGTTATCTGTTCGTCGCATCTGCTCGGCTGATTTCCAGCGCTCGGGATTGTTGGGGCCAATCGTGACAATCTGGTTGTACGCGGTCGCAGCCGGGTCATCCACGCACCGGTCCTCTACAGTCGTCTTGCGATAATTTAGGCGCGTTCCATCGGGTGGATCAGAGCTGTAACCATAAGCGGGACCCAGGCGGTAAACCCCGGCCGGAGCCCGTCCATCCCCTTCACGCTTGCGCGGACCGTCCACCGGCTCACGGTGCAGCCCGGTACCCCAGCCCATGCCCCCGGCTCCAAGTGCTACGGGCCAGCCCGCTCCGACTGGCTGCCACAGCCCGCCTTCGCGCTCGTAGCGCTGAAGTGTGCCCGTCGTAGACTGCCAATCACCAGTGCTTACCAGTAGCATCTGGGTTGTCTCGGGTGGAATGGGATTTTCTAGGGAAAGGGCCGGGACCGGGACTAGCAACAACAACATAGCCAGCCAGAATCGATGTCCGCAGAGGCGTCCACGAGACAAAATTTGATCAACAATCTCCCCTATATGGGCCAGACAATAGCTACTGTTTCCTGCCATGGGACCGAGTACACCTGTCGTTGTGCCAGACCATGGTAATCGTGGTTGTGTGTAGGGGGTAAGGGCAGGTTTATGACCTGCCCCAACATCTTGCGGGTTTTCTCATCCCGCTCAATAACACCTAAAACTCTTGTCGGTCAGGACCCTGCTCTTGACGCGTGTAAGCTACAGCAGCATAGGCACTGTCCTCGGGCAAGTGTAGCCAGGCAGCCGGGGCAAGCGAGATGTCCACGACCAGGATGCGGCGTTCTCCTCCCAGAGCTTCCCGTGCATGGCTGAGCATCTTCTCGGGCGACGCATCGGTTTCGATCTGATAGAGATTGGTTAGTAGGGGTTGCCAGACACCCAGGGCGCTCTTGTGTGACTCAGAGGAAGTGTTCCAGCGCTCATCGAGAGGTCCATCGAAAGCTACCAGCAGCAACTGGTGGGAGACATCTTGCTCGACTGCTTGTGTAAAGCGTCCGATGAAATCGCTGACTTCGCCCTCAATATTAGACCAGGCAATAATCGACTTTGAGACATCGCCGATATAAATGCGGTCGCGAGGTCCTAACCAGGTTTCGATCTCCCGCTGCATGTTGTAGGGCAGATCGGAACTTTCCAGGAGCCAGGTATTTTCCAGTACGTGGGCTTGCGGCTTTTGTTGGTCGATAAACCCCAATAATTCGGGATAATCGTTCAAGGGCCGTTCTAATTCGTAGCTGACCAAATAAAGCATCAAGTACCTCCCATTGCCGCATGAGCGGACATATCCAACCTGGCCTTATCTAAAAGCATCTTCCGTAGCCATCTCATCCCCATAAGGATAGAAGCATGAACACTTTCCTCCTCGTGGTAGAGACGGCGCGTACCTAATATGCTCCGTGCTGTACTTGCTTGAGCAGTTGAGCTGTCTGTTCCGGGCTGACCAGCGTGTTGGCACAGAGTATGCCTGAGGCGGCAACGGCGGGCACACCGATCCCGGGCAGGGTACTGTCGCCTACACGATACAGACCGGCAATGGGCGTGTGAGTGGTCGGCAGGATGCCCTGCCCGGGAGTAACAGCAGGACCGTAGGTGCCCTGATAGCGGCGCAGGTAGTGGGCGTGGGTAAGCGGCGTACCAACGAGTTCGAGCACGACGCGCTCCCGGATGTCCGGGATCACTCGCTCGAGTGCCTGCCAGAGGGATTGGGCGCGCTCGTGTTTGCGCTGGGTATAAGATGAGTCCCGCTGCCAGCCGACAAAAGGCTCAAGGGTGTAGGCATGCACAACATGGTGACCTGGAGGGGCAAGTGCAGGGTCCCACACGGAGGGGATCGAGATCATACAGGTGTTGCCGGGTGACGCGATGTCCCGGGCCTGGTCGTGGAGCACGGCATGATGACCGGTAAGGTTTGCCAGGCCGTCCGAGCGGATGCCCAGATGCAGGTGCATGAAACTTGCCACGGCCGGGGTAGCGAGTGTCCTGGCCCGAAAAGTCGGTGGCAAATCCTCTGGTTCGAGGAGCTTTCCGTAGGTATCCCACAGGCTTGCATTAGAGATCACCACCGGTGCACGCAGGGCTTCACCGCTTTTGAGCCGTACTCCGGCCACTCTGCCCGACTCGACTATGATTCGCTCAACGTGGGTACCTAGCTGCAACTGTCCGCCCCAACGCTCGAGCCCCCGCACCAGGGCATCTACCAGGGCACCGCTGCCGCCGAGTGGATAATCGACTACCGAGCGAGAGCGTTCACCGAACATAAAAGCCATCTCCGGTGCAACGGTTCCATGGGCTTTCAGGCCCGAGAGTAAAAAACATTCAAAGTCAATCAGCCTGCGTACCCAGGGATCACGAACTTCCCGGTCCATCAATTCACCGGCCGACCCCTGAAGAGTACCGATCAGGGGTAACAGTTTCATCACCGACCAGGCAGCCTGGCTCAACAGCATACCAACCAGGCCCAGGTCTGAGCGCAAAGCCAGGAGAGGAATCTCGCGCAGGGACTCGTAAAGCGGTAGCAATCGTTGCTCGAAGCGTTCGAGTTCGCGGGCTCCGGCAGGTGTGACCCGGGCGACTGCCTCCCGGTAGTTTGCCGTCTTGCCGTACACGGGGAAAACCCCTTCCGGAAAATGGTAGTGCGCAAGCGGGTCATAGGCGATAGCAGCGATTTTCTCTCCAAGCGCTTCGAGTACGAGCCGCAGGGGATTGAGACTGCCGGGATCACCGAGGCCACAGTGAAACGAGGGGCCTGAGTCGAAGCGAAAACCCTCCCGCGAAAAGCTATGTGCTGCTCCTCCGGCCAAGGTGTGGCTTTCGCACACTAAGACACGCCGTCCATAACGGGCAAGCAGTCCCCCGGCTACGAGGCCGCCAATGCCGCTACCGATGACGATGACATCCCAATTACGCATGTGAAGCAGCCCCTGGGCATTTTGATCACGGTAACGCAAGCTTCCCGCAGCACCACTAGCGACAGCGCACCAGGCGCCCGAACAATTCCTCGCCCTGGCGCTCGGGTACCGATTCCACCACCGGTTCGAGCCGACTGGTTCTGAAATAGGGGCCGAACAGCTGCTCGAGTTCACTTTTGCTGGTTCGGTAGGGAGGCCCTCCACTGCGTTCGTGGGCAAAAAAGATGGCAATAAACTCCCCACCCGGCTTCAGGATGCGGCGAACCACCTGCACGTACTCAAGCCGACGCCCCGGCTCAATCGCACTGAAGCAGGTGTGCTCGACGACCAGGTCAAAATGACCTGCGTAGCTACTGGGTAGCTCAAACAGGTCGTGCTGCAAAAACATCACGGGCACATCGAGCTTGAGCGCGAGACGTGTAGACTCGGCAATTGCGTCAGCAGCAAAATCAAAGCCCACGACCGTGTGCCCATGCTCAGCAAACAAGACTGCGTCGTGCCCCCGTCCACACCCCAGGACGGCTACCTTACCCGGCTCGGGTGCTTGAGAACTGTCAAGCAGGGTAACAAGGGCAGGAGCCGGTTTGCCCAGGTCCCAACGGGTCTGACCATTACGATAACGGGTCTCCCAGTAGCCAGGGTCATTGACGGAATTCATAGGCATCCACCATGTCTTGGACCCGATAGGGTGCAGATATTTTGAAGGGATGTTCGTGTCAAAACCGACAGCCTGGTCACTGCACAGACCAATGCGTTTTAGAATAGCGCACGTCCAGGGCTACCGTGGAAACTATGACCCTACCCGTGGAATTCTTCTTGCCCTCACCATTACAGGTGGCACGGCAATTGCTTGGCTGTGTGATCGTCAGGCGCATGGACGACGAACTTTTGAGCGGCCGAATTGTCGAGACAGAAGCCTACGGGGGTCTGCATGACCCCTCCTGTCACATTGTTGCCCGTGACCGACGCATCTGGGATCTGCTCAAAGGGCCACCGGCAGTTCTATATATGCATCGTTCCTACGAACACTACTTACTCAATATCGTCACCTCAGCCCCGGGGACGCCGGCCTGCGTGCTGGTGCGGGCGCTTGAACCGCTCACGGGCCATGCCCTGATGCGCCGCAATCGTCGTATAACATCCGACCGGGACTTGACCAATGGTCCTGCTAAGCTCGTCCAAGCACTTGCAATCAAGCCGGACTGGGAAGGTTTGACGCTGCCCCTGCCTGCATTCTGGCTCGACGCGGGCGAGCCTGTGACTAATGACAGTGTTGTAAATACGGTTCGTATTGGTCTGAAATACGGCAAGGACCTGCCCTGGCGATTTGCCCTGCAAAACAACCCCTGGGTTTCGCGCAAAACGGTACAGACGCTGCCGCTTTTAACCGACAGGCGTTAGGATCGACGGTAAACGATTCAAAGTGTTGGTTCCATGACTGACGTACCTGTTTCGCGCATTCGCAACTTCAGCATTATTGCCCACATCGATCATGGTAAATCCACACTGGCGGACCGCCTTTTGCAGGTGACCCGCACGGTTAGCGACCGGGATCTGACCGCACAGCATCTTGACAACATGGATCTTGAGCGTGAACGCGGCATCACCATCAAGCTGCAGGCTGCCCGCATGAGCTACACAGCCAAAGACGGCTGTGAGTATATTCTCAATCTCATCGATACGCCCGGTCACGTAGACTTTACCTACGAGGTCTCGCGTTCGCTGGCTGCTTGTGAGGGCGCTCTCCTGGTCGTAGACGCCTCTCAAGGTGTGGAGGCGCAGACGCTCGCCAACGTCTACCTGGCAATTGAGAACAATCTCGAGATCATCCCGGTCCTCAACAAAATTGACTTGCCCGGCGCGGACCCCGAGCGGGTCCTCGATGAGATCGAGGAGATTATCGGTCTTGACCGGACCGGGGCAATTCATGCCTCGGCAAAGGAAGGCATCGGTGTTAATGAAATTCTCGAAGCAATCGTCAAGCGCGTCCCGCCACCTGCCGAGACGGTGGACAGGCCCTTGCAGGCTTTGATCTTCGATAGTTACTACGATACCTACCGGGGGATCATCGTCTACTTCCGCGTCATGAGCGGCTCGGTCAGGAAGGGTGACCGCATTCGGTTCATGGCCTCGGGTAGCGAGTTTGAGATC
>JACMIX010000143.1 GCA_014380935.1 Gloeobacterales cyanobacterium ES-bin-141
CAAATGGCAACAGTTTTATATCCTCAAACAATTGAACCACTCCGCGTAAAAAAGCCCAGGCCTCGTCGAAATGGACATCCTTCGGCAGGGTCGGATCCGATTCGTATGTTTTCCGTGTGCGTTCTAGCCCTTCCTCAAATGTTGCAAGCCCCGCACAATCGATGAAGCGGGACCGGCAGGCAGTCTGGAACTCCTGGCCTACCTGATGCCAAAAGTCCCTCTGCTCTAAAGGGCGTACCGTGCCTACCACGGCCAAATCATAAATGTCCTTAACCCGGATCGTGTTGCCTCGTCGCCGCATCTTCATTTGATAGGCCGGTAGGCTGCTCAAGAACGCACGAAGCTTTTCCCCTGCCAGGCGCTCCAGCGTGTAGGCCTGCACTGCGTTTTCTCCTATCATCAGCGGAGCAATGGACGTCTTAAGCAACTCCTCCGGTGCAGCAACATCAATGACTAAAGCCGGGAAGGCACGGACTGACGGCTTGGCCAGATCCTTCACGCTCAGCCTGAGCTCAATCGCATTCCAGCCCATCGGGTGCTCTGACTGGGGCTTGAGCTTCGCACGTATGTCCGTTAACTCGTAACGGATTGGGTCTTGCCTATTGAAATACCGCTGGATTGCTACAGTTGCGTGCTTCTGCAAGTACTGCGCTTGAGCCAGCCTATCTTCCAGTTGCCCGGCAAAATCCTCTAGCAGGTTGCTGTCGATGTCGGTGGACTGCCGATAGGCCGAATCGAGCCGTTTCCTCAGTACCCTCGCTCCCTTAAAAACCAGTGCAGAGGTGATCTCCTCACTCGCCGCCAGGGCCTCAAACACCTCATCGAGCACTTCACTTGTCCAGCGCTCCGCTTCTTGCGTGTTCAAGGCACTTCCACCAGCCAGTACGGATTTATACTATCTGACTCAGTTCCAGGCAAAAGGGCGATGGGTGTCTGGTTGGTTGCTCTAGCAAGTTCTTCGCGCATCCGGGCCAACCGCTCCCCGAGCACTCCGCCCGGGCGATGCCCTAGATTCTCCAGCATGTAGCCTACCCGTCTATCCACCTCGGAGCTGGCTATTGCCTCTAAATACTCAGCCAACCGGCGCTCGTCGAGACGCTCCAGAGCGGTCTCCCACGCTTCGAAGACTACAGCTGGTCCCCCACAACTCATCGGCCGGTGCAGCGCGTCGAGCAACGTCTGCTCAAGCGTCGTGATGCGAATGATCGTTCGCTCGTCTAGATACCGACGCTGCACTCCCACCACCAAATCCCGCTCCCGTTGGGTCAGGTAATAAGGCATTCCCCTGTAAGTGAATTGCTTCGAGCCCAGCGGATCAAAAGCTTTTCTTTCCCCAAGAGATTCTGGGCGGTCCTTCTGCCCTTGCTGTGGCTGTGGGTAGTGACGCAGGCGAGCTATATGGTGATGGCTTACTCCCTGGGTTGTAAGACCATGAAAATGTACTGCCGTGAAATAACAAATAATTCCGTCACGGGCCGTTGCCTGCAAAATCTCTAATGGCTCAGTCGACTCCAGGCTCTCAGTGATGCCCCAGACCACGAACTTCTCCTGCATTCGACCCTCGGGCAGTTCCACCTCAAGCAGCTGCACTAACCGTGCTGTCACCAGGTACTCAAGCATCGCCGTACCCGTGATGTGCTTGTACCCATCTATCGACAAAGTGTCACGCACTGAAGTCAAACTCTGCACAAACGCTTGCCTTGGGAGACAGCGCGTACTCGGCATCTGCTCGGTCGGCCTGCTCAACTGCTCCGCCAATGACGCCAATACCCGGTTCCAAAACTGCCGACGCTCTTTTTCTCGCTTTGATATCTGCATCTCTTTATTCTTTTAAAATAGGTTGAGAAGTAACTCTGAAACCTATACACAGCAAAGATTAGTGAGTTTAATATAGTACCATCTGATAAGCTGTGCAAGCACAGATTATCAGATGGTACTACGCTTGTCAAGTGGTAAATGTATCCTCTAGATGAGCCGAGGGTAATTAGTGTACAGGCCGCTCCTGCTCAACCTCACCCACCAAAATGACCGGGCACAGCAGCGGATAAGCCCGAATATCACAGCGCAACGAAGAGACCCAACGAACAGCACATCTCAAGACCCCTCATCCGTCTAGAGGATATTCTTGAAACTTCTTTCCAGTTTCCATACTCTTGATTCCAG
>JACMIX010000144.1 GCA_014380935.1 Gloeobacterales cyanobacterium ES-bin-141
CCATGCAAAAAGTATAATCAGCTCGCCGCCGACCCACAAACTGCAGACATTCAGCACACAAACTCAACTGAGGATGATAACCGGCCGAATATCAGCCCAGCCCAGGAAATACAGTCGGATAGTTCTGATTGTGCATGCCTGATTAACCGGCTAAAAGCCGCCAGGATCAAAACTGATCCTGGCGGCATTTCAGATAAGTATCGGCCCTCAACCTGGAGTCGGCCTGACTAACCCTGTCCGCGTATAAAGCGTCTTGACGAGGGATTGAAATTGCGTTTGATTAGCGGGCGACGATGTTGAGCACATCGCGTACAACGCTATAGCCAGCCAGATCCCAAAGCAAGTAGGCGACAAAGCCAATCATGGCCAGGCGACCATTCCAAATTTCTGCCTGGGGGGTGAAGCCGAACAGAAAAGCGTTGCGGTCACGTCCATTGATCTCGGCGCTGTTGAGGTCATTGCGCGGTTCGAAAGCCATCGATTTGCTCCTAGCAGAATCATTTACCTGTTGCATTCATACTAAGCGCAGGCGTATCGGCAATAGCCCCTCTGTGGTTCCAACTACAGGTATGCCACCGGACTGAGCATTGCTGAATGTTAAGCAGTGGGGCCTGTGCCGCTCGGCATAGCGGCTGTGCTGAAGGAGACGTCAGGGTGGAGTGCTGTAGACGCGCCTGGCGAGGGAATGGGTGAGCCGCTTGAGAGCAGGTGAACTGTCTTCTGGGTCCAGGCGAACGTCGAGTAAGCAGAAACTCTCCGTGTGGGAGCGGGCTGCCTTGAGCGCGGCTGCAAGTTCGTCTTCGGTATCGACTGCAAAGCCAAGGCCCGCTCTCAGCAGTGCCGGAAGGCGGCTATAGTGCCAGTCCAACACGTCGTTGAAGCTGCCGTCCGCCATTGGGCGTTCGGTACCGTAACCGCGGTTGTTGAGCACGATCACGATCGGGGCAAGGCCGTAGCGGACGACCGTCGAAAGTTCGAGGCCTGTCATCTGAAAAGCGCCATCGCCGACCAGAATCAGAGGCCTGAGCTGCGAGTCGGCCATTTGAGCGCCCAGTCCGGCTGGTACGGCGAAGCCGAGGGATGCGTAGTAGGCAGGCGATAGGAAGTGCGTTTTACCCTGAATGTAGAGGTCAGCACCGCCGAAGAGGGCGTCTCCAGGTTCGGCAATGACGATTGTTCTGTCGTCGATGAAGGCGTTCAACTGCTGAAAGAGATGGCGCACAGTCACCGGCACCCCCGGATGCACTTGAAAATCGAGGCTGACGCGCGGGTGCGGAGCATTCTGGGGTGTGCGCCGCCGGATGTCGGCAGCGACAAGGGCACCCACAAAATCGGCGAGCAAGACCTGTTCGTAGACGTGGTGATGGATAGATAACTTTTCGCTGGTGACGTAGATAGAGCGCTTCGGGTCGAGGTTGGCAGTGTAGATGCCGAGGTTCATATCGGTCATCAGAGCACCGAGCATGAGCAGGCAGTCGCTTGTCTCTACGTAGTCGCGTACTTCCTCACGGCCGACCGCTCCTTCGTAGATGCCGATATAGCGCGGATGGCTCTCACTAAATACAGATTTGCCGAGGATCGTCGAGGCGACCGGCAGGTTTGTCTTCTCAACCAGACGGGTGAGCATCGCCTGCAGCCCGAAGCGGTGCAATTCTTCACCGGCGAGAATCACGGGCTGACTGGCACCGTTGAGGAGGGCGACCGCTTCGCGGACGGCCTCGCCCAGAGCGTCCGGATCGCTAGATTCCGGCTCCGGTAGGCGGTGGGACGCCAGACCGGGGCGTCTCACCATGTCGCGCGGCAGTTCGATGTAGACCGGCCGCCTGTAGCGCAGGGCGGCGGCAAAAACGCGGTCAATCTCTAGAAAGGCCGTCTCAGGATCGTCAAGAACGGTCGAAGCCACCGTCAACTGCTCGAAAACTTTGAACTGCGTATCGAAGTCGCGCACTTTGTGGTGCAGTAGAGGATTCTTAGCGCGCTCGTCGGTTCCCGGTGCACCGCTAATCACGATCACCGGCGACTTTTCGGCATAAGCCTGGGCGGTCGTATTGGCCACTTTCAATCCGCCCACGCAGTAGGTGACACAGACTGCCCCAAGACCGCTCACGCGCGCGTAAGCGTCAGCCGCGAAGCCTGCTCCCTGCTCATCGCAGGTGTTGATAATGGCAATCGGGCTATCGTTTAGCTGCTTGAAAAATCCGAGCACGTAGTCGCCGGGAACACCGAAGATATGGCGGACACCGTGCGCCAGAAGACGCTCTATCAAATATTCGCCGATAGAGGTTGCACTGTTGTTCATGTCACCAGGCCTGCTCTCGTGGAACCGTACCTGACTTCATTATTCCGCTGTGATCTCTGGTTGGCTTGACCTTTACACGAATCGCAATCGTAGACACTTCGGGGAAATCGCGCCTTTTGCCGGGTGTTTGCGCTGGAAAGGTCGCGGCATCGAGCGGTGGTAAGTTGCACGACCGAGGCACTCATCGCCTGCCACTGTTGACTCTGAAGCGCTTCAGATGTGCGGGCGGCACAAGGAATAGCCAGTGGCTTTAAGCTTGGCATTGCTGACCCGAGCGTTGTAGGGCCGGGGCAAAGCGGCGACGGTGCCATCCCAATTTGGAACGTCCAGATTGTGCAGGTGAAACAGGTGCTCAAGCAGTGCACGTCTGGTCAGCGGGTCGTCTCCCACCAGATTGAAAACGCCTGCCAGTCGGTGCTCCAGGGCAAAAGTGAGCGCACCGACAATGTCTTCCAGGTGAATCCAATTGCTGTAGTCTGAGCCGTCTCCGGGCAGGGTCGTACCGGCAGCCCAACCAAAGATATCCAGCAGGTCGCGCTCAGGGCCATAAATGCCCCCCAGGCGTAATAGACACACATCGCATTCACCAGCCCCCAGCCTCAGCACCTGCTCGGTCTCAGTCAGAATCTCGGCGTTGCGGTTGGCGGGTTTCAGTGCAGAAGACTCATCGACCCAGGCCCCATCCCGGTCTCCATAGACGGCATAGCTGCCTGTGTAGAGCAGTTGGCGTACAGTAGGAGCCGACTTGAGAGCTGCGATCAATTGCTTTGCGCTCTGCAGGTAGGTCTGCTCGTAAGCCGAAAAGTGGGGTGCCCCGACGCTCAGTAACACGGCTTGCTGATCTTGTACGGCCGCTGTGAGGGCCTGCAGGTCTGAGCTGTGCACGACCAAAGCCCGATCCGCGATGGCTTCAAGTTCAGGAAGCCGCTCAGGTCTGGTCGTCGTCGCCGTCACAGTCCAACCCAGTTTCTCGCGCCAGTAGCGGGCTGCCGCCGTGCCGACATAACCGCAACCGATGATGGCGATGCGCATTACATATTCCTCTCTATCCTTACTCCCAGTCTTGCAGAAGCGGTGATAGTCCGGTAACGGCTCTTCAGGAGTGGGCCGACCCCTACTTTTACTTGTTGGAGGCTTTACGCCCGCTTTACTTTCAAGCCCCCGAGCCAGGGGACTATGAGTTCATCAGGCAGGTAACTTCAGGAGTGACAGATGAGTAACGCGACTGCAAACAAGTTGAAAGCCTATACCCTCACCCGGCAATTTCAGGAGCTGTCAGCCCAGGTTCAAGCTCAG
>JACMIX010000145.1 GCA_014380935.1 Gloeobacterales cyanobacterium ES-bin-141
TACACCGGGTACTATCACGTCTCCTTCGAGGTTCCGGACGTGGCCGCGACCGTGGATAGACTCCAAAAGACAGGCGTACCCATCCTGCTTGAGCCCCGTACTCAGCAGATCGGCATGCAGACTTACACCGTGGCCTTTGTCGTAGACCCGGACGGTCTGCCGGTCGAATTGCTCACCCCCGTGTCACGAGACGCTGACGCCGGCTAGTTTTGTCTCAGAAGCTACAAATTCTCGGCAAGACGACCGCCACGATGACGGCATGGATGCTGTAACACCATCAATTCAGTCCGTAGTCTCGGCAGGGACGGGAGTCAAATCCGTGTGCCCTTACTGCGGCGTAGGCTGCGGGCTAGTTGCCTGGCAGGACGGCAACCGGGTCAAGATCAAGGGAGACCGCACCCACCCGGCTAACTTCGGCCTGTTGTGCGCCAAAGGAACGACTCTGCCCGATTCATTAGAAGAGGGCCGCTTGCTCTACCCGATGATGCGCGAGCATCTCGATGCCCCCTTTGAGCGGGCAACCTGGGATCAAGCCCTCACGCGCATCACCCGCCACATACAGAAGACACTGGCCGCTCGGGGTCCCCAGGCTCTCTGTCTGTATGGCTCGGGCCAGTTCCACACCGAGGACTACTACGTCGCCAGCAAACTCTTCAAGGGCTTTCTGGGTACCAATAACTTTGATTCCAATTCGCGGATGTGCATGTCCTCGGCGGTATCAGGCTACCAACGCTCGCTCGGGTCTGACGGGCCTCCTTGCTCCTACGAAGACCTTGCCCTGGCTGAGACCTTCCTGCTCATCGGCTCCAACACCGCCGAGTGTCACCCGATTATTTTTAACCGTATTCTGGCCCACCAGCGTAGACACCCCGACCGCGTCAGGCTCATCACAGCCGACCCACGCCGTACTCGCACCGCCCAACAGTCCGACCTGTGGCTTGGCATCCAACCTGGTACCGATGTGGCCTTGCTCAACGGCATGGCCAGGATCTGTCTTGAGCGAGGCTGGGTAGATCAGGAGTTCGTCCGGCATCACACCGAGGGATTCGACAAACTCTGCCAGGTACTCGAAGCCTATGCCCCCGCACGCGTGGCCGATGTTTGCGGAATCGAGGTCGAGCAACTTATCCGGGCCACCGAGTGGTTCGCCCGTTCCCCGGGTAGTCTCAGTCTCTGGTCGATGGGTCTCAACCAATCCACCCAGGGCGTTGCCAAGGTCCAGTCGCTGATCAATTTGCACCTGCTCACAGGCCAGATCAGTAGACCAGGTGCCGGGCCTTTCTCACTGACGGGCCAGCCCAACGCCATGGGTGGACGGGAGGTTGGGGGGCTTGCCAACCTGTTGCCGGGGTATCGCTCAGTCCTGTCCGCCCAGGATCGCCAGTTCATGGAGGTTTTCTGGAAGCTGCCTCCCGGCAGCATCGCCAGTCAGCACGGTCTCAGTGCTACCGAGATCATCGAGGGTATGGAGAGCGGCGACATTCAGTTTTTATGGATTGCGGCTACCAACCCGGCGGTATCTATGCCGGACCTGGAGCGTAGCCGGCGGGCCTTCCGGCAATCCACCCTCACAGTCGTCCAGGATGCCTATTTTCCTCTCGAAACGGCAGACTATGCCCACATCCTGCTACCCGCCGCCCAGTGGAGCGAGAAGACCGGTTGCATGACCAACTCCGAGCGCCGGGTATCCCTGTCTGAGCAGGTACGGCGTCCACCCGGTGAGGCGCGCGAAGATTGGGCGATTTTCGCGGACGTTGGCTGCCGTCTGGGCTTTGGTGATGCCTTTGGCTTTAGCCACAGCGCGGAAGTATTTGCTGAGTTTGTGCAGACAACCAGAGACCGGGTCTGCGACATGCACACTCTCTCTCATACCCGTCTGAAAACAGAAGGTCCTCAGCAATGGCCCTGTATACGCACTGACGGGCCTGGACAGCCGCGCCTCTACACTGACCGTGTTTTCCCGACCCCAAGCGGTAGGGCACAATTCCATGGCTGGCAATGTGTACCCCCCGCGGAGCAACCGGACGCGGAGTTTCCCCTGACCCTGACAACTGGCCGCCTCTATGGTCACTGGCACACCCTGACGCGCACCGGAAAGATTGCCAAGCTCAGGCAAATGCACCCCGGTCCGTTCCTGGAGGTCCACCCCGAGGATGCCTGTCGGCTTGATATTGAAGATGGGGAAATAATCCGTGTGCGCTCTCGGCGTGGAGAAGCCCGCATCCCGGCGAAACTCACCTCCAACATCCGCACCGGGACCGTATTTATGCCCTTTCACTGGGGCAACCTCTGGGGTGAAGGTATGAGCGCAAATACCCTTACGCACGGGGAAATAGACACAATATCTTTACAACCGGAACTGAAGGCCTGCGCAGTGCGCGTGGAAAAAATTGTCTAATTTAGCTTGCTTTGCAGCTCGTCCTCATTTGCATGCTCACCATCACAAAACGGCCGCCAACTGACAGTCAGTCCCTGTTCAGCGAAACGCTCAGCCAATGCTTGTGCCTCCGAAATGAGCACTGTACTCAAGGAGACGAGTACTCCATCGCGATAGATATGAGCACTGAGCTTTAGAGGCTCCACACTATGGGGTCGAATCTCGAGACGCATCGAAATACTCCTGCATGTCTACGCGATTGGGTACATGTCTATGTTGTTTGAGTGGCATACATTTCTATTTTCCTTCCTCAACTAAAAATCGGACGTATATTTATGTAACCACTGGACGGGATGAGGTGGGCGAGAATTTCCCTGGCACAAAAGTTTATTCACCCTATAATAAGGAAAATTTTTACCCGGAAGGAGCTCTCAGTATGAGCGGCCAAATCGCTAATTTCCAGGTTGCCATCATCTTCGTGGTTGCGGCCGTGGCAGGGGTATTTGCCCTGTTGCTTGCAACGACACTCGGTAAATAGTCTGTCCCATGCTCTATCGCTCCTTACGTAGACCGGCGCCCCTGTTACTCGAGCGGACATCTATACTTGCCGGGCCGCTCTTGAGCTGTTTAGTTGTTTTGATCCTCTGCGCAACAGCGACCTGGCAGTTGTGGCAACTATGGCAGTACCAGGCACGGCAGCAGCAGAGCCTGGCCCTGCTCGAGAGTTCGCTTCAGGATACCGAGTCGCGTAACCGGGCTCTGCAAGAGGAACTGTCTCGCAGTTTCGACCCTGAGCAGATCCAACCGCTCCTGCGGGAAAAGTACGGATGGATCGACACACGAGATCTGCTCATCAAGCTGAGCACTCCAGGGTCAACTACCGAGGCTCGCTGATACTTGCGTCGTCTGGTATCGCCGGTTGGCTTTCCGGCACATCCAGGCACTATTTGAGTTCTGTCCCAGGCTAGAGGTCAGGGAAGAGTAAACCTGGTTCTCTACAGGTATGTATCTGTACTTAGAGGAGCCGATCATGCCAGTAAAAATCCGCCGAGACCTGATGTACGCCATGCTGTCTCACATCCAGGCTCTAGAGCAACAGGAAATGCAACCCAAGCCTGCTCTCTCAGAGCGAGACTTCACCAACCTAGATGCAACACCGGCGGAGATCATCGGCCACATCGATTATCTATATCAAAAAGCCCTGTTCACGGGTGTGTTTGAACCGGGTTCCTACGGAGACCGGGACCTGGAACAAGGTGTATTCGAGCCACAGGACAAACTGACCGACTATACACTCGAAGACCCGATCAATGTAGACGAAGGCGAAGGTAATGCCGGAGTGCCGGCACGCCAGGAGTACGGAGAGCAGAGCGAATCCACGGTCGATATTGAGGCCCAACCTAACATTCGTGATGTCGTGCCGATTAGTGGTGCTGTAGACGTAGACAGAGTCCGGTTAACGGCTGCCGGGCGGGCCGCGCTCGCCGAGCTCGAAAAGAAAGGCCATGCCCCCGAGCCCTCTCAACTGAGTTAAAGATCTTGAAGTTTACCTACCGGTCCTACCGTTACATCCCGTCAAGGACCGTTACAGTTAAACTATGCGGACCATTTTGATTGGGGACATCCACGGTTGTGCAGATGAACTGGAAGCACTGCTTGCCAGGACTTACGCAGCCGGGGACCGGGTAATTTCCTTGGGCGATATTCTCGACCGGGGACCGGATGTGCGGCGTTCGCTCGATTTGCTCTATCAGGTGCGAGCCGAGGGAATTCTCGGCAACCATGAAGACAGACACCTGCACTACCAGAAGTATACGGAGTTGCCCGCGCCCAACCCGGTGCAACTGAACACCCATCACCTTAAAACGCGCAGCCAGTTGTTACCGGAGGACTGGCCCTGGCTTGCGTGTATGCGCTCGTTCATCCGTATCCCGGAGCACAACCTGATTGCGGTCCATGCAGGCATACTGGCCGGAGTACGACCGGAGCATATGCAGGCGAGTAAGCTTTGCCGAGTGCAATTAACTAAGCCGGATAGCTCCGCGTCTCCATGGTCGGATTGGGAGTTCGACGCGCAGGGCGAGCCCCGTCTGGGTGGTTTTGCAGGGCAAGACCTCGCTCGGGGGTACCGCTTCTGGACAGATTGGTGGCAGGGTCCCGAGCATGTCGTCTACGGCCACACCGTCTTTCAGAAACCACGACTCACCGAGCAAAACGGAGTCAAAACTTTTGGCATCGATACGGGCGCGGTCTTCGGTAATTCTTTAAGCGCATTGGTCCTCCCGGAGTGGAAGACGGTGAGTGTACCGTCCCGCCGGGAATACTGTCGCCGGGTACCGGGCGAATAGGCATGCCAGGTTAAAAAACACTTTCGACTCCGGCGTTGCACATTAGAGTAATGACAGGGATGAGACCCTCTGGCTTGGACTGCGGTGCTGAGCCACTCCTGCAAAAGACCTTTCCCGCCATCATTACCCCTTTGTGCAACGCCCGGAAATTGCTGGCCTCCATTATGGAGTGATAGCACTCACCGTGGTCCGGATTTGAGCCCGGATGGCTTCCGAGAAGCACGCGAAGCCCTGAACGCCAGCAAGCGTACATGCGGTTGTACCAGCCGTCGTGTAATAGTTGACAAAGTCCTTGATGAGGGTTGAGACGCCAGGAGCACCGCTGTAGTCCCCGTAGAGCAAGATATAGGTCACGCCGATGATTGGGTAGGCGTTAGACATAGTTGGTCTGAGCATCTGGTATGAGAGAGTTCCGTAGTCCGTGGGCGTTGGGTTAGCGGGCAGCGTGACATCAAGGAGGGCGTTGGCTGTATTTGTTATGGTCGGACCTACATACTGATCAACGCCAGAGGTGAGGGCGTACTGGGTCTCCAAGCGGGCCGAGGGCAGTCCACCAGACACAATCGGAGCAACGAACGAGGGTGATACGTAGGTGATGCGTCCCGCGCCGCTGGTAGACGTAGTCAAGCTCACCACACCCGAATTACCTGAGGCCGACAAGAAGCTCGCAGGCCAAGCTACCGTCGTACCAAAACCAATCGTCCAGTCGTTGAGGGGGGTGCACACTGCGTCGAGGTGGGTGGTCAGGTTTTCGGTCGTGCCGCTACCGTCAGAACGGCGTACCACTACGATGGGTAGATTGGTGCTCACCTGCGTCCCACGGTTGGACGTGGTGATGGTGGAGTTGTTCCAGTTGCGGATGCGGCCCGAGAAGATGCCGCAGTAAGCCTGGCGGTTCAAGCGCAGAACACCGCCGGGGTTGCCCGCGGTATTCAGACCGGTGCGGTTGTAGGCGATGTTGACCGGACTTGCCACCGTGGGGACCTGCACCAGCGAGCGGCGCGTGCCGATACTGCCCGGGTAGACGGTGCCGATTTGAAAGCTCGACAGATTGGTGTCGATAGCGCCGATGTCAACACGCGGGTAAGGATAGAGACCGGGGGGCGGGCTGGAAGCGGCCATAGCCACTGTGCCATCGGAGTTGGAGAAGCCCTGGTTATTGTAGGTGTCGGGGTCACCGGGGAGGGTAGCGGGGTCCAAGGCACCGCCGGTGGTAGTGGTGTCGAGGAAGCTTCTGATACCGGCACTGCTGCCAACCGAAGCATAGTTGTAGACACCGCCGAGCTCATCAAACCAGTATTGGTAAACGAGCGAGGGGGTGGTCGCACCACCGGCGTAGACCTGAGCGGAGGCGCTCTGGGCAGTTACGGTTACAAGACTGAGACTTGCAGCCAGCGACCCGACCATAGAGGCCGTGCTGAGCAGTCTACCCAGGCTGAAACGGTTGTAAGACATGAGTAACCTCAAGTAAGTAAAGTTGCGAGTAGACACAAGACCGACGACAGGCTTTGCAGGGGCACAAGTACGGACCGCGCTAAGCCAGTAATCAAAAAAACGATAAGTTCGTCGAATTCTCTGAGATCTTGCCCGGTGCCACCAGACGAGGTGTGAGCCCGGCTCATAGTGTCTCGTGGGCCAATACATGGTAAGCAACAGGGCCTCGACGCGCACATTGTCGAGGCCCCGAATCAGTTGTTACTTTTGAGACAGACGGATCTCTGAATTACTCGCTTGAACCACTCTATCCAACTGGTTCAGCTTCAGTTGCAAGGCAGCCAGCTGAGTCGACTGCTGCTGTTGTTGAGCAACAAACTGCTGTTTGAGACTAGCCAGCTCCGCCTGTTGCTTAGCATCCCTATGCTTGAAGGCTGACAGTTCAGCTTGATGCTGGGTAAGTTTTGCTTGCTGAGAGACATTTTGATGATGTTCTTTTTGCAGTTCACTCAACAGCAAAGGTGTGAGCAAGTGATAGTACACGGTGAAGGGCTTACCTTCTTTGTCGTACTGCACCAATTCCGGAAAGACCTTGGCGACTTCCTCGGCAATTAAACCGTATTGCACAGGTTGGATGCCATTTTCTGCGGCTTGCTTGTAGCGGAAAGAAACCGGACGCAACCGCAGCAGTTTGTCACCGACCGAGCCGATCGAGTGAATATTCTTCTTGAAGCGCTTGGAGGAAGTTACAGTGCCCAGTTGTCCCGAAGAGTTGATAAATACCCCTACCCCACCAGTTGTCAACACTCCAGAAATTCCTGCAATGAAAGTTCGGGATTGAGTCCCCGGTGTGCCGATACGGATAACACCCGAGTCTGCAGAGCTACCATAGTTCCCAATATCAATGTTGTTGCTGCCAGTAGTGTTGTAGAAACCTGCAGATAGACCAACAGCAATGTTGTTGATGCCGGTGGTGTTGAAGAGTGTCTGGTAACCATAAGCGGTGTTGTAGGAGCCGGTAGTGTTCAAGTAGAGTGAAGAAACACCAGTAGCCGTGTTGAAGCTGCCACTAGTATTTTTGCCGAGCGACTGGTAACCATCAGCCGTATTGGCTAGGCCGGTGTTGTTCTTGAAGAGCGCCTGGTAACCATCAGCCGTGTTGTAGGAGCCGGTAGTGTTGGAGAAGAGCGCCTGGTAACCATCAGCCGTGTTGTAGTCGCCTGTCGTATTGTTCGAGAGCGCATCAGTGCCAGTAGCCGTGTTACCGACTTGGGCCTGGGCAGCCATCGGAGCCGCCATTAGTAAGGCCGATGCGCTTGCACTAAGTAATAAGCTGGCGCTTGAAAATTGAAGGGTAGTTGACATCATGAACTCCTTTGTTCTGAGAGTGGTTTGTAGTGTTTTCACTGAACGGAAGATTGGGATCATTCACCCCCCGAAAGTCGGTGGCCTCCTACCCCTGCATAACCGGCTCAGTGGACTTGGTTAAGTCGCTTCCAAGAATTTCAAATCCGTTCAGCGCGAAAGCCGCCCAGGCTGCCGGACGCGCTTAAAGCTTGCGCGTTTGGAGCATCGCCTTAACCAGGTCCACTAAGCCGGTTATGCAGGAGTAGGGGACCTGCTGTAACCTTCCTATGTGACCA
>JACMIX010000146.1 GCA_014380935.1 Gloeobacterales cyanobacterium ES-bin-141
TCAACCTCGAAAACTTGACCTCTGGGTCAATTCAACGATTCACCGGGACACCAGCTTCGGCCTGAATGTCGAGTTGATCAGTTTTTAAACTGGGGTCCGCTCAAACTGACGGTTGTACAACTGGGCATACAGCCCACCCCGGTCGAGCAGACTACCGTGGTTGCCGGTCTCTGTAATCTGGCCGCGCTCGAGGACCAGGATACGATCCGCGTCCCGGACCGTCGATAGACGGTGGGCGATCACGACGACCGTACGCCCGCGCATCAGGCGGTTGAGTGCCTCCTGCACGAGGGCCTCGGATTCGTTGTCGAGGGCGGAAGTAGCTTCATCGAGGATCAAAATCTTGGGATCAAGCAGGACGGCGCGGGCAATTGCGACGCGCTGGCGCTGGCCACCCGAGAGATTGACTCCCCGCTCACCAACCAGGGTCTGGTAGCCCGCGGGTAGTTCGAGGATGAAATCGTGGGCATTGGCAATCCGGGCCGCCTCTTCAATTTCAACCGGGCTCCGTCCCTCGGACCCGTACGCAATATTCTCGGCAATCGTGCCCGAGAAGAGCATTGTCTCCTGGGGAACGATACCGATCTGACGGCGCAGACTTTTGAAGGTCACCTCGCGTACATCGATGCCGTCGATGCACACTGTACCTGATTGCGTGTCGTAGAAGCGCGGCAGCAAGTTGACCAGCGAAGATTTCCCAGAGCCCGAGGGGCCGACGAGGGCGACAACTTCGCCCGGCTCGACACGCAGGTTGATCTGGCTCAGGACCGGCCGCGCGTCCGCGTACCCGAAGGTAATGTTGCGCAACTCGATAAGGCCCTGGACGGGAGGTAAGACCCGCGCGTCCGGGGCCTCAAGCACGGTCGGCTGTACTTCAAGTAGTTCACCGACGCGCTCGGCTGAGGCTTGAACTTCGCGCAGTTCGTTCAAATTGCTCGTAATCAGCACCACCGGATCAATCAGAAAAGCGATCCCGGCCGCAAACCCGGCAAATTGCGGCGGGGTCAGGTTGCCCTGCGAAATCTGCCAGGCCGCCACCCAGAAAACCAGCAACACACCCGTCCCCTGGAGCAGGCCGATAACCGGGTATTGAATTGCTTTGATCTGCTCGGCACGAAAGCGCGCCAGCCGGTTCTGGTCGCTGAGCGTCTCAAAGCGCCCCTGCTCGTACTTCTCAGCGGCAAAACCGCGGATGATTCGAATACCGCTGAAGGTCTCAACCAGCAGCGCGGAGAGATCGGCAATCTGACCCTGACTACGGCGTGACTGGACCAGCAACCGGTTGCCGAACCAGCCAAATAGCCAGCCGATAAAGGGTGTCACAATCAGGGTCAAGAACGTTAACTGCCAGTTCAAAAACAGCAAGTAGGCAAGCACTGCGGTCGCCGTCAGCACACAGGGGATGAACTGGTGAAAGAATTTGCGGGTTACCTCGCCGATGCGGTCAATATCCTCGGTCAGGCGGTAAGACAGGTCCCCTGTACGTTGACCCGCAAGCCAACCGAGGTCCAGGGTCTGCACATGGGCGTGAACATGGTTGCGCAGATCATTCGCTCCTCGCAAGGCAGCCTTGGCCATCAACGTATCCTGACCGTACTGGCACAGGCCACGCACAACGATGATGCCAATCGACATGCCGGTGAGTTCGGTGATGGCCTGGAGATCCCCGTTACCGATAAATCTGGTCAACCGTTCGACCAGATGGGCCATGGCCGGTGTGGTGAGCACAAAACCGACCGTGCAGGCCAGCGCACCCAACACGACGTAACGATAAGGTCTTAAGAAGGGAGTGAGACGACGGTAACTCTCGAAAAAACCGGCCATAGTACCTGCAACTTCTGAATCATTGTAAAGTATCGATCCATTTAGCCCCCTAATGAAGACCTAATCGCTGTGAGCATCCAAAGTCCTCCTTTCTAGGGATGAAGTTGAGCAGTACCTGACCTGAGTGCCTGACAGAATCACTCGGGCACCTGAATTCGGGGGGCAATTGCGTTGAAGGGCCAGTGACCTCAATAGTTCTTGCCAATCGTCTACACACTTTCAATAATCTGCCATAGGAAGGATGCCTCCACCATCTAGAATTTGTTTGACTGGAAGCATGAAAGCATGGAGTTCGAAATAATGCGCAAGTTAAATATTGGCTTGTCCGCCAAGCAACGTGAGGGTGTTGTCGAGTTGCTGAACCGCGACCTGTCAGATGCCTATTTGCTTTTGATTAAAACTAAAAAGCACCACTGGGACGTAGTAGGTCCTCAATTTCGCTCACTGCACCAGTTGTGGGAAGAGCAGTATATGAAGTTGACCGAAAACATTGACATGATGGCCGAGCGTGTCCGTTCTCTGGGCGGTTACCCGGTCGGTACGGCCAAAGGGTTCCTCGAGTACGCTACTATCTCAGAGCATCCAGGTGATATTCCCACGGCGCACGGCATGGTTGAGCGGTTGCTCGATGATCACGAGCAGATAATCCGCAACCTGCGTGAGCACGTGGAACAGTGCTCCGAGGAATTTGGGGACGAGGGAACGGCTGACTTCTTGACCGGTCTGATGGAGCAGCATGAGGAGATGGCCTGGATGCTGCGCTCGTTTATCGAAGGCGAGTCGATTCAGATGGCAGAGGGTGATACTGAGGGTTCTGAGATCAAGGTTCACGCCGAGTTGAAGTAGATTCCGATAAAAGCGGGTTTACACCTACCTATATTCGAAGTGTCTCGCCAAAAGCGGGGCACTTTGTTGTCTAGCCGAAGCCGTCCAAATCGCGCTTAATCCCTGATCCCGGCCTGGCTCAGCAACCGGGAGGCTTCGGCATCATTGCGCAGACCCGCCCACATCTTGGCTGTGCAGCCGTAGAGGCTGTCTCTTGCGTGCTGGTCGGCTCCATGAGCAAGCAGGACCTTGAGGGCGGGAACATGACCACCTGCGGCGGCAAGCAGCAGGGCGGTGATGTTTTGGACGCCTCGGATGTTTACGTTGGCTCCGTGCTCAAGCAAGACCTGTACAGCCTCTGTATGGCCCTCCCGTGCCGCGTACATCAGGGCAGTCTTGCCGTCACTATCGGCAGCACTCGGTTCGGCACCGCTCTCCAGTAAAGCCTTGGTAATCGCTGTATAACCGTTGACGGCCGCGAGCCGTAGAGCCGTCCATCCGTCGCGGTCACGGACATTGACATCGGCACCGGCGTGCAGTAGGGCATCGACGACGTGTGTGTGCCCCTCATCGATGACCGATATCAACGCCGTCCGGCAGTTCTCACCACAGGCATTGACATCCGCACCACAACTGAGCAAGGCCTGAACGATTGGGACATGGCCATTGACAGCTGCAATCCGCAGAGCCGTCCATCCCTCGCGGTCTTGAACATTGACATCCACACCACGACTGAGCAATGCCTCAACTGCCCCGAGGCGACCCTCTGTCACAGACCACATCAGGGCCGTGTAGCCTTTGTCGTCGGTGATATCCGGGTCGGTGGTCCGCTTCAACAGGATTTCGAGTATTGGGATATGCCCGTTGAAAGCTGCTCCCATCAAGGCCGTGACCCCATTTTTGTGCCGCGCATCGGTCATAGCTCCCGCCTCGAGCAAGACCTGTAAAGTAGAAGTGTGCCCCTCCGTAGCCGCATACAGCAGGGCTGTGTAGCCTTTGCCATCCACGGCGTGGACATCGGCACCCCGTTTGAGCAGAGCTTTGACAGTATCAACATCCCCCCTCAACGCAGTCTGGATCAGGGCCGTCATGGCAAACTCCCACATATGACCGGATGATAGATCGGTCTATTGGTCAGGGTGCCCCTTTCAGGGAGTGCCATACACTTTCCCGACGCTCAACTTGAAGAACTGATGACGCGGACGACTACCACAGCCAGCTTCATTTTGTAAAGACCGTCGCAGAGCGGGCTGTTATTCTTTGCGCCTTCCTGGGTATGTTGCAGGCACGGCAGTCTGTACTCTATATGGTGCGGTTGCCAGCACATTGCTACCGACTGCCGTTACCTGGAGTGAAGCGTGTTACGCGATGGGTTTGCTCGAATCTATGCACTTGCGGTCCGTCTGTGGTCCTCGCTGACAGGTCCGCAAGCGCTTACACCTCAATCCGGCCGATACCCGACTGCCCCGGACCGGTCACCTGCTGATCGTACGCCCTCAAAGCCTTCAACAGACCACCAGCCAACGACAGTTGCGACCTTGACACCAGTAACTGTGGGTACACCACCTGCCCGAGTGCAGCCCGGAGCACTGCTCCTGATGCACCAACGCTCCTGGGTGGCAATACCCAGGGACAAAATTGAGCAGGTAATCGAGTTGCCCTCAGAACTCCTCGGTGAGCGACAATCCATTTCCTGGCGTGGGCAACAGGTACAACTGGCTCCTCTAGTAGAGCTACTGCCCCAGATCCGCGGTCAGGAGGCACTCGAGAGGCCCGGTCAACCAGGAGCGGTGATTGTACTGCGCCATGACGAAGCATTACTGGCTATCCGGGTGGAGGGTATTTTTTCCAGACGTGAAATATCAGTCGAAACATTGCAAAGTCCAACCTCCCGTCCAATTGGGATCGCTGGTACGGTGATGCTGCCGAGCGGTCAGAGCCTGCCAGTCCTTGAGGTGGGTGAGCTTTTTCGGCTTGCTGCCCACCGACCCACCAGTGCTGCCCCCTCTGTACCGGACCCCGTCGTGCCGGTCGCGGGTCCACCGACCATTCTGATTGTGGATGATTCGATGACCGTGCGTGAGATGCTGACCATGACGTTGACCCAGGCTGATTACCGGGTCGAGCAGGCCCGTGACGGTCAGGAAGCGCTCGACAGATTGCGTAGCGGTCTCCATTGCGACGTGATTCTCTGTGATCTTGAGATGCCGCGTATGAACGGGTTCGAGTTCCTGACCAACCTGCGCGGGGATGCCGTCCTGGGCCACTTGCCTGTTGCCATGTTGACCATGCGCAGCGCCGAGAAGCACCGACAGACTGCCTACGAACTCGGTGCCCAGGCCTACTTCACCAAGCCCTACCAGGAGGACGAACTCCTGCTCGGGACCTCACGTCTGCTCAAGAGTCGCGTCGGTTAGCTGCTCTTGTCCTCTACACCCATGGCCTGTGAGGCAGCCTGATCGCTAACCTGCCGGTAGAGGCTTTGCAAATAAGTCATGGCTGGCTGGACGGTCGTGGCCTCGACCGGTGGAAGCCCCAGATAGTTGAGCACTGTTTCGCCCGTGGGCGGCGGAGTTATGACAACCAGCGTGGGATCAAGCTCCCCGCTCAGCTGCCAGAAAGACTCGACTCCCAGGGGAGACGTATCCTCCGGCACGACCGGCTCCGCTGCTACCCGGACGGGATTACCGCGCAGTTCACGTAAACGCTCGACAATTTGAGCGCGCGTGCGACCTCGCAGGGCAAACAGCACGAAAGGGTCCTGGTCGAACCGTTCACCGAGCAAGTAGTAGACAGCGGCAATATGTTTGCAGGGATTGGCCTTGTCCGGGCAGGAACAGTGGCTGTGAATATCCCACTTGTTAAAGGGGAAAAGGCTCAGGCCGCTGGCTGTGAAGGCCTCCTCGATATTTTGAGGCATTTCACCCGCGAGCAGCTTGGCCGCGAAAATAGCCCGCCCAACCATCGTCTCGATGACGATTTCCCACTGCTCCGCGTCAAACTGGTCGAGGGCGAGTGAGACGTTATAGGGCTCAGGAGCCGTGCCCTGGACGCGGGCAACGACCTTGGGACCCTGCAACTCCATCTCCAGAACATTTCCACCGCGGGCATAGTTACGCCCGCGTGCGAGTCGCATCGTCCAGCCAAAGGATTCGAGCACGTCGATCCAGCGCTGAGCCCACCACTGGCTGGCAAAGGTCTTGGGTGTGCCGTCCTGGGCCGTCCTGGTCAGATCGTTCATGCGCCCTCCTCCTCGATAATTTCTGAGCGATCCAGGATGAGCAGCTTGCGTAGCTGGTCCGTGTCGAGGTCGCTCAGCCAATTTTCCCCAGCACCCACCACCTGCTCCGCAAGTGCCTTCTTGCTCTCGATCAGCAGGTTGATCCGCTCTTCGAGCGTGCCTGCACAGATAAACTTGTGGACCTGGACGTTTTTAGTCTGGCCGATGCGAAAAACCCGGTCAGTGGCCTGATTTTCAACCGCCGGGTTCCACCAGCGGTCGAAGTGAAAGACGTGATTGGCCCGAGTCAGGTTGAGACCCACACCCCCGGCCTTGAGCGAGAGA
>JACMIX010000147.1 GCA_014380935.1 Gloeobacterales cyanobacterium ES-bin-141
AATCTGGCGCTTATGACCTACTGGCGTACGAAGACAAACAGCGAATCGAGTCAGAAGACAGCGGACCGATTGCCCGAGCACTCAGGCTAAGATATCAGCTAGTTTTCGAGCTGATCCATGCTCTCCTTGGACGTCTTGTTGGGCTTTGTCAATCTGCTGGGAGGACTGGCAATTGTCATGGTTCAGGGGCTGGTCTTCGCACTGGTCTATTTGTGGGTGTTCACGGGCGGGATGGGTCTGAAGCGCAACCAGACCTCGATGGTAAAACCGCGCGGGAACTGGTTTGCCCGCAAGCTCGGCCGGTACCGGGACCGCCAGGATGAGCGCGAGGTTCGGCTGGACGACATCATCGGCCTTGATGAGGCCAAGCAAGATCTGGCGCAGATCATTGATTTTCTAAAGCGGCCCGAGCAGTACCGGGCGATCGGTGCGGGGGTGCCGACGGGTGCATTGCTCGTCGGTCCGCCCGGTACTGGGAAGACTTTGCTTGCCCGTGCGATGGCCAACGAGGCCGGGATTCCTTTCTTCAGCCTGTCCGCCTCCGACTTCTCCAACATGTGGTTGGGAGTTGGAGCGCAGCGTATCAAGCAAATCTACCGCAAAGCCCGTCGCTACCCAAAAGCAATCGTGTTCATCGACGAAGTTGATGCCCTGGCCAGGGCCAGGGGGGCAGGCTTCGACAACCTTGGCGGTGACGCAAATACCCTCAACGCCTTTTTGAGCGAACTGGACGGTTTTGCCGTCAACAGTAATGTCATCACCCTCGCGGCAACGAATATCGAAGATCAGGTGGACCAGGCCGTGATGCGACCCGGCCGGCTCGACCGGCAGGTCTACATCGGCCCGCCCAATGAGCCGGACCGGGTGAAGCTCTTTCGCTTTTACCTGGCCAAGACCCGGGCCGAGCCGATCGATCCGGCCGAGTGTGCGCGGCTGACCGTAAACTTCACCCCGGCTGAGATCCGCCAGGTAGTGAACGAAGCCGGTTTCCTGGCCGTACGCTCCGGACGCGAATTGATCAACGCCACCGACCTGAGTACGGGGATCGATAAAGTAGCAGCCACACTGGAGCGGCGGGTGGGCAGCTTTGTGATCGCCCGCTCGGGCGACCTCCACATCCGCCTCGCAGATGTCATTGGCTGCGATGAGGCCAAACAGGAAGTCCAGGAATATATTGATTTCTTGCGGCACCCCGAACGTTATCGCCAGATCGGTGCCAGGGTTCCACGCGGCTTTCTATTTATCGGACCACCAGGCACCGGTAAAACACTGCTCGCCCAGGCGATCGCCAACGAAGCGGGAGTTCCCTTCTATGCCCTGGCCGGGTCCGACTTCACAGAGGTTTACGTGGGCCTCGGGGCAGCGCGTATTCGACAGGTCTACCGGCAGGCCCGCAAGCACAAGGCGGCGATCGTCTTCATCGATGAGATAGACGCGCTCGCGGTCCAACGCGGCGGACCCTTCAACCAGGAAGCCCAGACCCTCAATCAGTTCCTGGTCGAGCTGGATGGTTTTGGCCGCTCCAACGTGCTGACCATCGGTGCGACGAATCGGCTGGATATTCTGGACCGGGCCGTGGTCCGCCCCGGTCGGCTCGACCGTACCGTGAGCGTTCCCCTGCCCGACCTCGATGCCCGCGAGCAACTATTTACCTACTATTTGCGCAAAGTTCAGGCCGTCGCGGGCATCCACTATCGCCAACTCGCCCGGGCCGCCTGGAACATGTCCGGGGCCGAGATTGCCGCCGCCGTAAACGAGGCAAGTTTTATTACCCTGCGCGACGAGCGTACCCAGGTCACGCAGTTCGACCTCAACCAGGGCATCGAGCGGGTCCTCTTCGGCCTAAGTTCCAGACGCAAAGTCAATACCAAGGACCGCTACCTGGTCGCCGTCCACGAAGCCGGACACGCGATCGTCGAGCATTACGCCCGGCCCAAACGTATCCTCCACAAGCTGACGATCGTCCCGGACCTTGAAGGCGGTGGTGGTTACAGCTGGTCGGTCAAGGATGAGGCGGAGCTCTCAGTCGATACCCGCGAGGACATTCTGGCCGAGATTCAGGTCCTCTTTGGCGGGCGCGTGGCGGAGGAAATCTTCTGCGGCACGGTGACCACGGGAGCGGGAGCGGATCTCGCCCAGGCAGCCCGGCTTGCGCGTCGTTTTGTCTGGCAGTTGGGGATGAGCGACACGTTCCTGGCCGACTATGAACAACTGGCGACAGACCCACGCGGTAACTTTCAGTCCATCTCCGAGCGCACCAAGGAGCGGCTCGACAGCCTGGTCGAGGCGACCCTGCTCGAGGCCAAGCAAAAAGCTTACACCCTCGTCTCAACCCACGGCCACGAGCACGAACGCCTGTGTCAGGCCCTACTCGAACGCGAATCGCTCTACGGGGACGACATTTTAAAAGTCCTGGGCGGTGAGCCTCAGGCACGGACACGCCCGGAGGGTCCGGTGGGCATCAGTGCTTACCGACCACCTGACGGCGAGGAGCCCGAGGGTGGTTGAGTGGCGCGCGCGCGGATTGTACTGGCTTGCCAACGCTTCCTACCGGCAGTGGCAGGTGGTGATTTTGCTGGTGCTCGGGGCAATATTCACCTTCCTGGGTGGGTTCGGTGCTTCTGTACGCTTCGCAACCCAGGTACTGGCTGAGTACTACCTCTCGAGTGGAGAGACGGCCGCCGATACGATCGAGGGCCAGAAACACCTGCTGCAGGCTACCCAGTTGCAGCCGACCTGGGTCCGGCCCCATTTGAGCCTTGCCCAGGCATACTACAACGACAGCTGGTACGGAGGAGCAATCGACGAAGCCCGGCGGGCATTCGAACTCAGTAACGAACCGACCGAAAAGTCGCTTGCCATGTACGTCGTGGGCATCAGCCATATGAAAACCGGTGAGAACGATCAGGCTATCGATGACTTTAAGCTTGCCATCGAGATGAACCGCGACAACGCCCGCGCACAGTCTGCCCTCCAAGAACTGCTGCAAGCGGGTACAGTACCCTCCCGGGAATCATCTGCTGTCGTGCCGTGATCCCTCACGCTCCTTCAATAAACTACATACAATAAGTCTTGTGAGCAAGAACGAACGTCGTTGCGTGAGTTGTCTACGCGTTGGTCCAAAGGATAGCTTTTGGCGAATGGTCAGACTTCACCCATCCTGGCAGATACAATTGAATAGGGGGATGGGACGCTCGGCTTATCTTTGTCCGCGAGAGGACTGCCTGCGGCAAGCGCAGCGCAAAAATCGTCTGGGGCGAGCGCTCAAGGCAACGGTTGGAGTGCACGTCTACGCGATGTTACATCAGAAGCTGACCGCGCTCGGGCAACTAGACCAGCCGACCGGCGATGTGTCAGAACCTAGTGGAGGGCCAGTGGATGACAAACGCAAATCTACAGAACAAAATCAGAATCTATGACCTGGCTCGTGACCTGGGGCGTGACAACAAAGATGTCCTGGCCGTGTGCCAGCGCCTTGGCATTACCTTTAAAAGTCATAGCAGTACGATCTCAGAGCAAGAAGCCGAGCAAATCCGGGATGCCTTTCAGCGGGGCTTACCACCGGGCGGACGCAAAAAGAACAAGATTCTCCAGCAAGGTGGGGTAAGCGGCAAGCAGCAGATTCTCGAAGTCCGCCGCCCACCTGCTAACTACCAGCCGCCCACCAAACCGACGGACCCGGTTGAGGCAGTCGAGCAGCAGACGGTGGTTGAGGTGATTCCACCTACAGTCGAGTCCGTGCCGGATGTGTTGCCCGTCATAGCCGTCGAACTACCTGTTGAAGAACCAGTCGTCGAAGTCGCGGTGGTAAGTGCGCCGGTAGCGGAGACACTGAGCGTCCAGGAGGCTATCGAGGTTCTAGACGTCACTCTGCCGGTAATCGAAGCGATAATCCCGCTCGAGGCAGACCTCTCTATCCCAGAAGAGCCGGTCGCGACCGAGCCCGAGATACCCATGTTGCCTGCTGAGCCGGACCCCGCGCGTGGCAAGGCGGTCCCCACCCGTCCTGAGCGGCAGGAGCGCCGAACCGAGGACAGTGTTGCCACCCCATCCTC
>JACMIX010000148.1 GCA_014380935.1 Gloeobacterales cyanobacterium ES-bin-141
CAAAATCGATGTTCATGAACTGGTGGAGTATGACCTCGGCAGCCATCTTGAGGCCGATGAAACCCACGGCGAGAAAAGCGGCAGTCTCAAGGCGCGGGTACTCGTCGATCCACCGAATGAAGACCTCAGCCACATAGCGCATCGTAATAATGCCCAGAATACCGCCCACGATCACGACCCAGGCTTTGTTGCTAAAGGCGACGGCAGCTGTGATCGAATCTACCGAAAAGGCAATGTCGGTCAGCTCGACCAGGACAATGACCCGCCAGAAAGGTGAGAGGCGGCCAATCGTTGCCTCGATAAACGGGTTCTTGGCCGCAACGGTCTGTTGCACTGCTTCTTTTGAGTGTGAACCCCAGAAGTGATTTAACGCCAAATACAACAAGTAAGCTGCACCCGCGAGCTTCAGGGGCCAGTTATCGATCAGCCAGGCGGCAAAAAGCACAGCTATAAAGCGGAAGACAAAAGCGCCGATGATCCCGTAGCGCAGTGACAGGCGCCGCTGCTCAGGGTCAGGCAGTGTCCGGGTCAACGCTGCCAGGACCGCAGCATTGTCCGCACTTAAAGCACCTTCCACAAAAACAAGCGCGAGTATAATCGCAAAATCCCAGGGCTCAACTCCCAGGTTAAAGCCCAAACTTTCATAGAGAAATTCCCACATCGGCTCTGATCGATGCCTCCCAAACTGAGCCGCTCAAGGCGACCGGGTGAGTGCTCACAACTTCTAACATTATCGGACGGAGCCATAAAGAAGTACAACCCAAGCTGCGTATCCTCGTCTAGATATGGAGCCGATAATGAGTTCACTGTCGCTATAGATTACGTACCCATGAGCGCTCGATAATGCACCACTTGCAGAGGTCGAACACTACGGAGGGCCAATATGCGCGCGAAATCACCGGCTCGAAAGGTACGGACTGTCGGCATCTTGATCTTCGATGATGTCGAGGTACTCGATTTTTGCGGTCCCTTCGAGGTTTTCTCAGTGGCGCGTGCGGCAGGAGGGAACGGTGAGGATGCACCGCTTTTTCAAGTAATCACGATCGCTGAGCGGGCGCGAACTGTGAAGTGTGTTGGCGGGTTGCTCGTGCAACCCCACGCGACGATCGGTGACCACCCACCCCTCGATATCCTGGTCGTCCCCGGCGGCTTTGGGACGCGCCGGGAGCGGCTCAACCCGGTCCTGCTCGATTGGATCGCAGCCCAGGACGAGCAGACCGAACTGACGACGAGCGTCTGCACTGGGGCTTTTTTGCTGGCCGAGCGCGGGTTGCTCGATGGTCGGCGGGCGACCACACACTGGAGCGCAATTGACCGGATGCGCGAACTGTATCCTCAGATAGAAGTGGTTACGGACGTGCGCTACGTCGATGAGGGCCGAATCGTCACCTCAGCTGGCATCTCGGCTGGGATCGACATGAGCCTGCACATCATTACCCGGTTGCACGGCGAGGAAACAGCTCGATGGACCGCTCGCCGGATGGAGTACGAACCGCGTTTGTCAGGTGGCACACCCGGAGTCTCAAGCTGACACGGGGGCGCACTAACCGGTGCGCCCCCGAGACTTTAACCGAGCACCTCCGCCAGGGCACTCACCAGACGCGCATTGTCTGCATCAGACCGCACTGCGACACGGAAGTAGCGCTCGCCCATGCCTTCGTAGCTCGTGCAGTGTCGGATAAACAGGCGGTGACGACTTAGCAACTCTCTTTGCAGATAGACGGCTGAGACTTTCGTTCTCACCAGCAAGAAGTTGGCCGCGCCGGGCAAGACCTCTAAGCCGGGGAGTGCTGCGAGTTCCTCGACAAGTCTGGCCCGCGCACAAGCTAGCCAGGTCCGGGTCCGGGTGTGGAAATCCACATCCGATAGAGCAATAACTCCCAGATGCTGCGCGAGCCCATTCACCGACCAGGGATCACGCCAGCCCTGCCACCTGCGAGCCAGTTCTGGGTCCAACACGGCATACCCGAGCCGCAGACCCGGCAAGCTGTAGAACTTGGTCATCGAACGCAACACTACCAGGTGTGTACATTGCTGAACCCGTCTGATCAGGGAATGCTCGTTGCTATGTTCAATGAAGTCCATGAACGCTTCATCGAGTACGACTAGAGCGAAACGTTCGGCAAGCACGAGCAGTTCGCTTGCACTGTACAGTTTGCCTGAAGGGTTGTGGGGATTGGCAAGCAAGAGCGCGTCTCCGTCCGGTAGCGGAGGTAGGCTGAAGTCCTCGTTCAACGCAACTTTGTGAACCCTGGCCCCGAAAGCGGCGAGCGCCCGTGTATGGTCTCCGAAAGTCGGAACCGGGAGAATCGTCGTTCCATGTTGGGCACACTCGCGCCCTGCCCAGGTGAGTAGTTCCGCCTCCCCGTTGCCGCACAAGATACCCTCCGGGTCCACCTCCAGATGCTTACCCAGTGCCCGCCGCAACTCGCGACACTCGGGGTCCGGGTAGTGCAGCAACATTTCTGTACTTTCCTGCCAGGCATCGAGGACCGCAGCAGGAGGACCAAGAGGATTTATATTGGCAGAGAAGTCTATCAGTTCTTGAAGAGTACAGCCCGCCGTTTGCAGTGCCCAGTGCCGGTCCCCGCCGTGAGAGGGCAAGTCATTGGGTTGCATCGGCTGCACAATTATTTAAACAACAGCTATTTAGGTTTGGCAACGGCTTCTTTAAATTGCTTGCCAGCCGCGAAAGCTGGCACCGTGGTCGCGGGAATGCGCATCTTTTCACGCGTTTTGGGGTTGCGTCCCTCGCGCTCGGCACGGTCGCGTGGCTCAAACGAACCAAACCCCACGAGCGTCACCTTGTCTCCCGTTGAGACCGCTTCGATAATAATTTCTAGAGAAGCGCTAAGAATAGCATCGACATCTTTTTTTGCTAGCTTAGCTTTCTTGGCAACCGCGTCCACCAACTCGCCCTTGTTCATGAAGACTCCTCACAATTCACTTCGCCGGCTTTTCAAATCAGAAGGCAATTAAGGTCAGAAAAGCTGAAAGTCTCTTCTGACCTTGATTTCAATGTTTTATTCTACATGTTTTACTTTGGATGAAGTATGCTTTTGCATCTTCGCCGCGAAGTAAGCCTGGTAAATTTTCTTTGCGATAGGAGCCGCATTGGAGCCTCCATGACCTCCGCTTTCCAAAAAGACAGAGACGGCAATCTCAGGATTTTGAAGCGGTGCGTAACCCACGAAGACGGCATGGGTACGCCGTCCCTTACCAACACCGTGTTCTGCCGAGCCGGTCTTGCCTGCGTTTGGTATGTCCGGCATCCGCAGGACCTTTGCAGTTCCGCTTGTGACCACAGCAGCAAGCCCCTGACGAATGACCGACAGGGTGATGGGCGATAGTCCTACCGGGGTGAGCGCGGGCAGACTGTCCTTGATGAGGTGGGGTTGAGGGTAGTAGCCGCCGTTGGCAATGGCGCTCACCATGAGCGCGTTTTGCAAAGGCGTCGAGAGCACCAGCCCCTGACCAATCGACATGTTTGCCGTATCGCCGGGGTACCACTTCTGCTTGTAGCGCTCCAGCTTCCAGGCCGGTGTGGGTACCAGACCGCGCGATTCACTTTGCAGACCAATCTCAGTACGTCGTCCGAAGCCAAAGTGCTCCGACCATTCAGCAATCGTATCCGGACCCAGGCGCATACCTACTTGATAAAAAAACGTGTCACTGCTCACGGCCAGGGCGCGTACGAAACCGACCCGCCCAAACCCACGGCCATTGTGTTCACGGAAGAAACGATTGCCAACCCTCAATCCTCCAAAGGTGTTGAGGGTCGTAGCGGGGGTAAACTTACCGCTTTCGAGCGCGGCTGCGGTCATGATGATCTTGTAGGTGCTCGCGGTTGGGTAAGGCCGAATGGCCCGGTTGAGGAGTGGACGATTGACACTCTGCAAGTTTTTCCAGTCGGTTTTAGAAATGCGGCCCGTGGAGAAAACATTCGGGTCAAAATCAGGGTTGCTTGCAATGGCGAGAACTTCACCATTGCGTGGATTTATGGCAACCACGGCACCATAGAAGCGCTCGCCCAGGGCAGCCTCCGCGGCCTTTTGCAAGCTGAGATCGAGCGAAATACGCACATCTTGACCGGCCTTGGGAGGCAGTTCACCAATCACGCGTGCCACCTGCCCGGCCGCATCGACCTCGACTTGCTGGCCGCCCCACTCACCGTGAAGTGCTTCATCGATGAGCCTCTCAACTCCTGTCTTGCCGACAATATCACCCAGGCGGTATCCCCGGTCTTTTTTGAGCGCCAGCTGTTGCTCTGAGATTTCGCCGGTGTAGCCGAGCAGGTGAGCCGCCACAGGCCCGTTCGGGTAGTAGCGCAGCAACTCGACGTCTACTTTGACACCGGGCAACTCCTGGCTGTGCTCGCGCAGGAAGGTTACCATTTGCGGGTCGATCCCCTGCAAAATACGGACCGGGTACGGGGAAGTATACCCGGCGGCACGCAGCTTCTGGGTGATTTTCTCAGCCGGAACGCCAGTGTAGACGCCCAGACGCTCGATAACCGCGGGCCATTGTTCGGCTTTGAGCAGCATGGGCTCGAGGAAGACTGAGTGCGAGAGCTTGTTTGCCGCAAGCACGTAGCCGTTGCGGTCAAGAATGCGCCCACGTGAGGGACGTCTGGGAATGAGCCGGATACGGTTGCTGTCTGCCAGTTCACGGCGGTATTCACCCTCGGCGACCTGCAAATGGGCAAGCCGTACCCCCAGTCCCGTCAACAGAGCAATCGCGATTGTGAGTAAAACAATCGTTTTGTCTGCGCCTCCACTAACACGCTTCTGGCGACCTTGTAACTGCACGTATTTCCCTGCTGCTACCCCCGAGCATAGCAAGCATCCTCTCAGCGAGGACAGATCTTATTGGCCCGGAGCGCGCCAGGCCTGCCATAGACTCAAGCCACCGACGTAGCCGTAGCCCGAAACATAAAGCAGCAAAAAGGGTAATACGCCCCAGGCCTGCCCATTCACAGCCAGGGCAACCGCAAGACCGGCATAGGCACAAAGACACAATTCAGCCAGGGTACTCGAGTCGAGCGGTACCTGATAGCGTTTACCCTGCCAGCGGTCACGGGTATCAACCAGGTTGAACTTGGGCGTACGGTAGAAATCAGCACCCCGGTCGAGTAGTCCCGCAACCACCGCCCGACTGTTCGAGAGCGAGATCCCCGTGCCCAGGACCGCGAGCAAAACGACGACCGGTACTGAGGTGAGCCAGGTTCTGGGGTAAAGTTCGCGCCGAGCACTGAGATAGAGAACCGGTGGGCCAAAAGTGGCCGGGACCATCAAGGTGCCCCAGAACACACTGAGCGGGTGACTGCCCACCCAGCCAGTCAGCAACAGGGGAACCGACAGGAGCAAGATGAGCACCATCAGCGGATGAACCGCGTACCCGGTCAAATGCAAGGCCGCCTGAAACTTCTGCACAGCGGAGTACCGACCAGTCAACACTGGGGCCAGGAGTTTGCGGGCACATTGGATGCTGCCTTTGGCCCAGCGGTACTGCTGCTGCTTGTAGGCGGCGATGGTCACGGGCAATTCCGCCGGGGCGACTATGCGGTTGTCGTACAGAGCCCGCCAGCCGCTCAACTGGGCGCGATAGCTGAGGTCCATGTCCTCCGCCAGGGTATCCGCCTGCCAGCCACCCCCGTCCAGAATTGCCTGTTTACGCCAGATCCCGGCGGTACCGTTGAAATTGAGCAAGTAGCCGTTGGCTGAGCGGGCCTGCTGCTCGATGACGAAGTGGCCGTCAATACCCAGCGACTGCAAACGGCTCAACAGCGAGTAGCTAGCATTGACATGGCCCCAGCGCGTCTGTACGAAGCCGACTCCCGGATCCTTGAAATGAACCAGGGTCCGCTGCAACCAATCAGCGGGAGGTAGAAAGTCCGCGTCGAAGATAGCAACGAACTCGCCACGGGCACCGGGGGTTGCGGCGGCCAGAGCCCCGGCTTTAAAGCCAGTCCGCTTACTGCGGTGCAGGTAATCGATGGTGAAACCCAGGCCACGGTACTCCTCTACCGCCGCACGCAAGATGGTGCTCGTCTCATCCGTGGAATCGTCGAGCACCTGGATGTGGAGAGCTTCAACCGGATAGTCGAGTCGGCACACGGCCTCAAGCAGGCGGCGGGAGACATACAGCTCGTTGTAGACGGGTAACTGCACACTCACCACTGGCCGGTAGGCCGGTGCAAGGCTGTCAGGCGAAGGGGCAGACTGATGCTTGAAGGTCAGCCAGTAGGCATTGATGCCATAAACGAACAGCCAGAGCGCCGCCAGATTATTGAGGATCAACAGGACAAAGATCAGACCGTCAGGTAGCGTGTCCCGTACTCCTTTGCAGTTCGATTACCCGGTTGTGCCGATCGACATGCACGACGGTCGGCTGGTGTCGGGCAAGTTCCTCAGGATCGCACTGAGCGTAGGTCAGAATGATCACCTGATCACCTGGCGCAGCCAGACGGGCAGCAGCACCGTTGAGGACGACTGCTGCGGACCCGGCGCTTGCCGCGATGGCATAAGTCACGAGGCGCGCACCATTGGTGATGTTGACTACGTGAACCTGCTCGTAGGGGAGAATGCCGGCCGCTTCCAGCAACTCGGCATCGACGCTGATGCTGCCCACGTACTCAAGACAGGCCCCTGTGACCGTTGCTCGATGGATCTTGGCTAAGAGTGCAGTGCGAAGCATCTGTGCGTACCCGGCTTAACGAAGCATACAACCCCGTTATATCTCTTGTGCGAAGTGTACCTCGTTATGCGAAAGCATTAATCGACTTCTCAATGAGCTCCTGGGCCTTGGCGGCGTTCTGCCAGCCGGTGATCTCTGTGGCTTTCTTCTCGAGGTGCTTGTAGGTTGCAAAGAATTCGGCGATCTCATCGAGACGGTGCTGGGCGATGTCTGTGATGTCGTGGACCTGGGCATAGCGGGGGTCTTTGACCGGAACACACAGAATTTTTTCGTCTCCCTCACCACCGTCGATCATACCGAGTACCCCAACCGGGCGCGCCGCGATGAGGCAGCCGGTGAAAGTCGGCTCATCCATCAGCACCAGACCATCGAGCGGATCACCGTCATCGGCCAGCGTATTGGGTACGAAACCGTAGTCGCCAGGGTAATAGACAGAGGAATAGAGAACCCGATCAAGGGCAAAAATCCCCAGGTCCTTGTCAAACTCGAATTTGTTGTGGGAACGTCCGGGGATCTCAATGAGGACGTTGAGCAATCCTTCCTTGGGACGGGCGGGAATCTTTTTGAGGTCGAGCACGGATTTGCCTCACACGGTTCGTTTAACGAAAGTATCTTACCTCTTTCTACTTTCTACAAATCGGAGTAGAAACCGAGGCGGGTCCATAGGCACAGTTGCAAAGCATGACCCGCGTTAAAATAATCTCCACATCAGGAGAACCGGCCATGAAGATCGTTTTGGGCTCCGACCACGGTGCGTATGAACTGAAAGAAGAACTCAAAGCCTGGCTGAGCGAACACAATTACCACTTCGAGGACATAGGAACCTTCAATGGTGAGCGCTGCGATTATCCTCAGGTTGCGCGCACCGTGTGCGAGCAGATTCAAACCGGAGCGGCCGAGCGCGGTATCCTGCTCTGCGGCACCGGCATCGGCATCTCAATTGCCGCCAATAAATTCGCGGGCATCCGCGCCGCACTCGCCCATGACCACTACACAGCCCGGATGAGCCGCGAACACAACAACGCGAACGTGCTCGCCATGGGTGGTCGCGTCATCGGTTCGGAGGTGGCCAAGGAAATCCTCGAAACCTGGCTTGCCACAGAGTTTGAAGGTGAGCGTCACCAGCGACGCCTCGATCAAATCCAGAGCTTCGAATCTCCGGCTCCAGTAGTAAGCAAAGTCTGAGCGCAGGGGGTCAACATCGCCCCGAATCTCTTCCCACGGGTTATAATTTTTCCAATTGTGGGATTCAGGTGGGGCCATGCAGCCTTTCGAGCAGGGTTTGCGTGCTTATCAGGCCCGGCAATACACCGGGGCACTCGATTACTTTCAGCAGGCACTCGCCGAGGCCAACCGACAGAACGACCCGGAGACCGACCGCTTGCTCATGTGGATTGCCCGTTGCGGTCTCATTACCTCCAACCACGCAGCACTGCTCGACGCCTGCGCACAGATGCTCAGCTCACCGGATGCCGAGGTCCGTCACTTTGCCAACCACACCCTGCGCAACCACGGCCTTGCTCACCCCGAGACTGCTCAGGCGAGCCCGATTACAGGCATCTGGCAGGCGTCCTCGGCAATTTACTTCAAGCAGTTCTGGGCATTGCTACGTGCGGGTCTGGTGAGTGTTGTTTGGCTGGGTGCCCTGGCTGGGCTGGCTCTGGCTTGGGGAATGGCCGTCGTCGGACCGCTCGGACCCCGCGTCACTACCTGGTTGCAGCTTGATGGCTCCTCGCGCGATCCCCTCCAGCTTGGCCGGGCGTTGTGGTGGGGACTTTTGTGCGTGATTCCCTGGGGAGCCTGCATCCTGATTGGCCTGGGCAAGGTTCTAGATGGGTTGCTTTACCAGCACCGCACGGCCAGGTCAGCTTTTAGAGGAGCAGCGGGACTTAGCGGAATACACCTCCGGCTTCCTGCCCTAACCGTCGCACTTACAAGCGTTCTTGCCATCCTGGTGATCATCTTGCTCGCCCTGTGGCACTGGCCCCTGGGCATCATCGCCGGGTTATGCATTGAGCCCTGGATTATTTGTTTGTGGACTACGCTGGGTGCGCTGGCTAAATCCGGCGAATCGTCGTGGATAGTAGCCATCCCGGCACCAGTGCCACCAACGCCAGGACCAGTCCCCAGGCGAGCGGATCCTCGATCGCCCGAGCGGCAGCCGACCCGACCCGATGAATAAGGCAGATCCAGCTGCCCATGATCGCCGTCATCCCGATCACGACATCCCAAAACCCACCGCCGCTAAAAAGCATCACTCCCCCCACCCGGCCCAGGGGCCGCCAGGGCTGCAGACCGGGATGGGTCAACCCGTCACTCAGTAAATGCGAACCGTAACCCACCAGGGCCGCAATCATCAAAGTCGGACTGAAGACAAGCCACAACAGACTTGTTCCCACGGCTGCCCAGACAGTGTGGGTCCAGCCCCGCCGCCCGAGCCGGCGCTCAAGCAATTGACCAACCAGGGGAATTTGCTTGCCCATCCAGGCAGTCGAATTGTCGATATCCGGTAGCACTCCCCAAAGCGAGACCACCGCGATGTGTGTCCAATCCACCGGCAACTCCCAGCCATAGCGCTGTCCCACCAGACCCAGGGCCAGGTAGGAAAAATTCGCTATCGCCACGTGCGTACCACCCGTCACGCAAAAATCCAACCGGGATATGACACCAAAAGAGCACCTCGCACTCAGGGAATCCCTGCACCAACCCAAGATCCAGTCCCATTAAATCCCATTTCTGGGATTTTATTTCGTCTGGCTCCGGGAATAGTGGTGGGGTGAGTAAGGCATCCATATATAGTGTATAAAAAACTGCCCACGGTGAAGTGGGCAGCTTGTACGCAGTACTCGACAGGTTTTTCAGCAATTCACAACGGTATACGACAGTTTAAGAGGGAAATTTAGATAGTGATTACAGGTTGTGAGCAAGACGGAGAATTTCGATTAGGAAGCTGGCCGCCTGCCTGGCGGTGACTTCGGTACGTGCCTCGACTAGAGCGCAAGCCTGGTCAAGATCTGTCTGTGAGGCCATGGCGCTCTGGAGTTGGTTGGTCACTTCGCCGAGCTTGCGGCAGGCATCGAGTACACGTTGATCACCAGGCGGGATGCGCCTGAGAACCTCTAACGCATCAGCAATCTGTTCTTCTGGGGGCATGTCGTTCCTCAATGGGAAAGGACTGCGAGCCATAGTATCGCAAGGGTGGATGTATTTCTAGCCTACTGCGCGAATTTCCCACAAATAAACCTTCGAAGCCTGTCCGGCGCAGGTTTTATAACGATTGTTGATAGTGTCTGTCTCTGCTTTTAGAGCGTCTGGAAGTAAGCCAGGAAAAGCGAGGTCAGGCCGAGGAAGCTGAAAAATCCGATGGTGTCGAGCAGCGTTGTGAGCAGAGGAGGGCTTACCAGGGCCGGATCCTGATTGAAATGCTTGAGCACCATGGGTAGCAAGGTGCCCAGCGAGGCAGCCAATAGGACGTTCGAGGCCATCACGAAGGCCGCGACGAGGCCGACCCACCGCTCGGTTGGTCCGGCCCACAATAGCGTCAGCAGGCCCAAGGCTACGCCGAGGGCAACTGCATTGAGCAACCCTGCCAGGATTTCCTTGCGCAAGATCTTGAGGACATCAAGCGGGCTTACCTCTCCTACGGCCAGACCCCTCACGGTCACGGAGATGGCCTGGTTGCCGACATTACCACTGGTATTGGCCAGGATCGGCATCACGATTGCGAGTACTGGAACAAGACTGATGGTGGCCTGAAAGGGGGCGATGGCGCTCGCGGCCCCGATGTAGAGCACGATGTTGCCCAGCAGCCAGGGTAGGCGCTTTTGCACCGTCACGAGCGCCGGGGAGAGCGCTTCTTCGTCTCCGCCGGGAATACCGCTCAACCTCTGGATGTCCTCGGTCGCTTCTTCTTCGAGGATGTCCACCACGTCGTCTACGGTGACGATGCCAACCAGACGGGCCTCGCTATCGACGACCGGCAGGGCAAGCAGGTCGTAGCGCTTCATCAGACGGGCCACCTCCTCCTGGGCAGCAGTCGTCGGTACTGAGATGATCGTGTCGCGGGCAAGCTCGCGCACCGGGGTGTGTGCCTCGGCAAACAACAACTGCCGCAGTGAGACGACCCCGAGTAGCTGCCGGGCAGCGTCGGTCAGGTACGCGTAGTAGATGGTCTCTTTGTCACGGTCGAGTTTGCGAATCTTCTCGATTGCCTGGCTCACGGTTAGGTCCGAGCGCAACCGTACGTACTCGGTCGTCATCACCCGGCCCGCCGTGCGCTCCGGATAGCCCAGGATGAGCGCGGTGGCTTCGCGCTCGGTGGCACTGAGGTGCATCAACAGGCGCTTGACAACGCGTGCGGGCAATTCATCGAAAAGTTCTGCCCGATCATCGGGAGACATCTGCTCGACTACAGCCTGCACCTCGCGGGCATGCAGACTATCGATGAGCGACTGCTGCACCTCAGGGGGCAAATATTCAAAAGCCGCCGCCGCCTTCTCCTTGGCAAGTAGCCGAAAAGTGAGTGCCTGATGGCTCGGCAGAAGGGTTGCAATGTATTCCCCCGCGTCAGCGGGGTTCATCTGGTTCAATTCAGTCTTCAGACTGGCGAAGTCATGAATAGCAAGCAAAGCTTCGCGCCGGTCCTGGGTGATCATGCACTGCCTCCTTCGCTCCCATCAGGAAGGAGGTGTCACCCACTTCCCTAGAGGAGCAGTTTTATCGGAATGTCGGGACTACTACTCAAGGAAGGGACTCCAAATCAACATCGGCAACTGCACGTTCCCAGCGCCCTTGCAGGCACGTACAAAGTGCTCCCCGAAAAGGAGATTTCGCCACCGATGCCAGGATTGTAACTCCTCTTAACATAAAACGGGTATTTCCAGGGGATGAGACTTTACCGGTTTCAGAGGCAACAAAATTCACGGTCGGAGACAATCTACACTAAGTCACTGGGGTATATGATGAAGGAAGCGGTCCAATCCCTCAGTGAGGTAAGCACCCGTGGAACTTTCTTTAAAAAGTGAGTATGCCCTGCTCGCCTTGCTGGAGTTGGCTGCATGTTACGCAAAGGGAGAGCCTCTACAGATCAAAGAGATAGCCCAGTGCCAGAACATTCCGGATCGTTATCTTGAACAGCTCCTGGCTACATTACGGCGTCACGGTCTGGTGAAGTCTCAGCGCGGTGCGCGCGGGGGATACTTGCTTGCGCGCGAGCCGCGGACGATCCATGTCCTGGATATCATTCAGTGCATCGAGGGCCAGGAGGAGCCTACCGCTACCGGGACTGGGACGCTCGAGTCGGGCCTGGTTCGAGATGTCTGGCAGGAGGCCCGGCGCGCAGCGGAGCATGTGCTCAAAAGTTATACCTTGCAGAACCTCTGCGAACTGCGCGAACGCCGGCAGAGCACTGTTATGTACTACATTTAGAAGCGCTTCAAAACTATGAACATCGCACACAACATCACTGATTTAATTGGGCGTACGCCCCTGGTTTCGCTCAATCGCATTCCGCAAGCCGAGGGAGCACATGCCCGTATCGTCATGAAGCTAGAAAGCTTTAATCCCTCTGCTTCGGTCAAAGACCGCATCGGCGTCTCGATGATCAATGAGGCAGAGAAGGATGGCAAGATCCTGCCGGGTCAGACAATCCTGGTCGAGCCGACCTCCGGTAACACCGGGATAGCACTGGCGATGGTGGCAGCCGCACGCGGCTACAAACTTATCCTTACCATGCCCGACACCATGAGCAGCGAGCGGCGGGCGATGCTGCGCGCTTACGGTGCACAGCTCGAATTGACACCCGGCGTCGAGGGGATGCGCGGAGCAATCCGCAGGGCCGAGGAAATCGTCGAGGGCACTCCGGGCGCTTTCATGCTCCAGCAGTTCCGCAATCCTGCCAACCCAAAGGTTCACCGTGAGACGACAGCCGAGGAGCTGTGGCAGGACACCGAGGGAAGCATGGACATCTTCATCGGCGGGGTTGGTACAGGTGGCACAATTACTGGTGTAGCCGAGGTCTGGAAGCCACGTAAGCCGGACGTGCAGATTATTGCTGTTGAGCCCGCAAGCAGTCCTGTCTTGTCGGGTGGACGCTCCGGGCCGCACAAGATTCAAGGCATCGGTGCAGGTTTTATCCCCGATGTGTTGCGTCGCGATCTTATTGATGAAGTAATCCAGGTCACCGATGAGCAGGCGATGGAATACGGACGCAGGTTAGCCCGAGAAGAAGGCCTGCTCTCAGGAATCTCATCCGGGGCAAACTTGTGGGCGGCGCTACAAGTAGCAAAGCGGCCCGAGAACCTGGGCAAGCTGATTGTCACAGTACAGTGCAGTTTCGGTGAGCGTTATTTGAGCACGCTTCTCTTTCAGGGTGAGGATCCAAAACCTGCCGCTGCCATGATCTAAACCTATCCTGACTAGAGCATGCGCCCAAATCCCCTGGCTTAAAGATTGAACTGTGCCCTTTTTGGGGTGTGACAGAAAATTGAATTCCTCAGAGAAACTACACTTTTCATAACTCACATCGTTACTCAGGTACTTGTGTCACAGGTGCCTGAGTAGCACTTCCGAGAAACTCCATTGAAGCTGATTACTCAACCATTCACTGACACATTGACATACCAGGAGTCGTCCGAGGATGAGTATTAGTTGTCCCAGGAAGACAGAGCCTGATTAGATACCCAGCCGTCTTGTGATGACATATTAGGTACGGTTCAGCCTTGCTACTTGATCAGAAGGTCGTGTTATATTAAACGAGTACTTTACCCCTAACCGATTAGGGAATGGGAGGTGGTGCCGATGAGTTTACCTAGTAGTACCTTGAATCTTTGGACCGCAAACAGTCGGCTGCGCGCCGGAGCTGTTGTTCGCTAGTCGAGCTTCCTTCCGGCAGTCAGGCTGCGGAAACCAGATTCGCCAGACCGCCCCAGTGACTCATCACTGGGGCGGATGGTTTTTATGGGTACTTGATTCTAACCAACACAATGTTTGCTTACGGGGATGGTTTAGGATAAGGGCCGGCGGCGGCGAGAAACTCTACTTGGTAGATCTCTATGACCCACTTCGGCGTTATCTGCCCAGGTGCATCGGGCCACATCAACCCCATGGCAGCCCTGAGCCGCGAGTTGCAGCGGCGGGGTCACCGCATCACCTTCTTGCTACCCCCCGATGCTGAGAACCGGGTGCGCAGTGAAGGGCTCGACTTCCAACCTGTTGGTACCACCCCGGCATCTGTACCGACAAGGCCGCCCGCGCCGACTCAAGCAATACCCCTGATCAGCAAATCGGTCGTCGGGGCTATCAGAGCCTTCGGGCGTGAGGCAGCCGTTATCTGTAGCGATGCTCCCGCTGTGATTGAGGCTATTGGGGTCGAGGCACTACTCGTAGACCAGAGTGTGCCGAGTGGTGGAACGGTCGCGGAACGGCTCGGTTTACCTTTTGTGACCGTTTGTTGTGCCCTGCTCCTCAACCACGAAGACTCTATCCCACCTGTATTCACGGGCTGGAGCTACCGAGACAGCTGGTGGGCACGTCTGCGCAACCGAGCCGGATACCGTTTACTGGCACGCGCAAGTGAACCCCACTACCGGGTCGTCAACGAGTATCGCCGCCTATGGAAGCTTCCTGCATACCAGAGTCCCGACGACGCCAACTCGCGACTCGCGCAAATTTGCCAGCAACCCGCTGCCCTTGACTTTCCCCGGACCGCGCTGCCGGACTGCTTCCATTACGTTGGTCCCCTGCGCAATGCCTCGCCGCGCTCTGTTCCCTTTCCTTATGAGCGACTGGACGGGCGTCCGCTTATCTACGCTTCGCTCGGCACGATGCAAAACACGCGGGAGCGAGTCTTTCAGCGTATTGCCCAGGCCTGTGCCGCCCTGGATGTACAGCTGGTACTCTCGCACGGCGGCGGGATGGGCGATGAGGCAGTCCGGGCGCTCCCCGGTTCTCCCCTGGTGGTCAGCTACGCACCCCAGCTCGAACTACTCGCGCGGGCAAAGCTGACCATTACCCACGCGGGTCTCAATACCGTGCTCGATGCGCTCAGCAATGGTGTTCCTCTCGTAGCTATCCCAATCACGCACGAACAGCCGGCCATTGCAGCCCGGATTCGCTGGACGGGGACTGGGGAGGTCGTTCCCTTCAAACGTTTGAGCGTGAGCGGGTTACAGAGGGCAGTCGAGCGTGTACTCGAGCGCAGCTCTTACTCAGAGCGTGCTGCCCGTCTTAAAGAATCGATCCAGCAGAGTGGAGGAGTGGTGCGGGCCTGCGACATCATTGAGCGGGCTATTGTGACCAGGCAACCCGTCTTTTAAATTCCGGTTATATATCCTGTGGTGAAGGGGTCCTCGATGGCTGGTTGTAGAATATGCGGCAATGCAGACGCCAACAAATCCCACACCGCCTGTGAGATGATGTTCGGCTACCGTGACGAGTTTGAGTACCTCGAATGTGCGAAGTGCGGATGTTTACAAATTAAAGAGGTTCCTGCCGATCTTTCAAAGTATTATCCCGAGAATTATTACTCTTACCACATGAATGGGCAGAGTGGTGTAGAGGATAGGACACCCAACTTTCTAAAGCGTCAAAGGCTCCGTCATTACCTCGGTAGAAAAAATGCTGTGGGAGCGCTGTCATTGAAGCTCTACAAGCTTCCCAAGGATTTTTTCTGGTTGCGTAAAATCGGTCTTGATCTCGATTCGGAGATTATGGAGGTGGGCTGCGGCTCCGGAAAGCTCCTGTTACAAATGCGAGCCGAGGGCTTCTCCAGGCTTACGGGAGTCGATCCCTTCATCGAGAAAGATGTCTCTCATGGCAGCGAACTCAAGATTCTCAAAAAGGAGATCGCGCAGGTAACAGGTCAGTTCGACTTCATCATGCTGCATCATTCCTTCGAGCATATACCCGAGCAGCTGATCACACTTAAGAGGCTCTACGAGTTATTGAAGCCCGAGCGATACATTTTACTCAGAATTCCGGTTGTTGCTTTTGCGTGGCGAAACTATGGCGTGCATTGGGTTGGACTCGATGCCCCACGGCACTTATATTTGCACACACAGGAAAGTATGCAAATTCTGGCCAACCAGGCGGGCTTCGAGATCAAGAGTGTCAAGTACGATTCTGACATGTTTCAGTTTCTGGGAAGTGAGCAATACCTCAAAGACATTCCGCTCACCGATGAACGGTCTTATTTCGTAAATCCGGAGAGATCGATTTTTGCACCAGAACAGATAGAGTCTTTTAAAAAACAGTCCGCCGCTCTGAACGAAAACAATGATGGTCACTGTGCCTGTTTCTATTTGTACAAAGCACGGGGATAGTCAGTCGGCCATAGTATCCGAAGAGGCCCAATTGACCTGTCGCAGGATACCCCGCAACAGTGCTACCTCCTCGGCACTTGGTTGTGCCCGGTTCAGGAGGCGGCGGAATTTTTCCAGCTTGCGGGCGGCGGTGTGTTCTTGCAGGTAACCGATATGCAGTAGAGTCTTCTCCAGGTGTTCATAGAAGCCTTCGAGTTCGTCGCTGGTCGGCTGGGTGGGCTGTACTGGCAGGGGTGCTGGGACTCCGTACATGAATAGTTCGTAGGCACAAACGGCAACAGCCTGGGCCAGATTTAAAGAGGAGTAGGCATCGGCCGTGGGGATCTGGACAAAGCGGTGGCACATTGCCAGTTCCTGGTTGCTCAGGCCGCGGTCCTCCGGGCCGAATACGTAGGCAACCTCAGAATCGGACGTGGAGGTGAGCAGCCACTCGGCCCCGGACCGGGGTACAAGAAAAGGATCGCTCACAGTTCTTGGACGGGCAGTCGTACCAAGTACCCGCTCACACCCGCTCAGGGCCGTACGTAAGTCCTCGACAGTCACGGCCTGCTCCAGGATATCCACGGCATGCACTGCCATACGCAGGGCCTGCTCGTCCTCGGGCAAGCAACGCGGTGCGACCAGATACAGCCGGGATAGCGCAAAGTTTTTCATCACGCGCGCGACAGCGCCAAGATTGAGCGGGCCAGCAGTGCTCACAAGCACGATTCTTACTCTGGGCAGGACGGTCGAAGAAAATGAATGCAAGCGTACCCACAAAATTGGTTGGTGATATTCTGGCACTGCACAGGAAGACGAGCCTTCAAGAGAGAAATATCGTATGGAGAGCTTGAGTGGCTGAAATTGCCCGTGCCACTTAATGGGCAACACCTGTAACTAGCACTTGCAGGAGCGGGAGAGCTACTTCCAGATTCTCAAGAACATATGAAGCGATTATGTCCGCCGGTACACTGATATAGGAAATGGAGAGAACGCCCGGAGTCAATCTGGGACCTCAAGTCCACATCTACCAGATAATCCGAGAACCTATTTTTTATGACTGGTGCCCCCTCGATCAGAGTGCTCTCCGTCATCGTTCCTGTCCACGACGAGCAAGATAACATTCCCGAACTCTACCGCCGACTCAGCGCCATCATGCACGAGTGCGGTCTCACCTACGAGATCATCTTTGTCGATGACGCCAGCCACGACCGCACCCCAATGCTTATCGAAGCTCTGCTCACGACCGATCCCAATGTTCGGCTACTCAGCTTCGTGCGCAACTTCGGCCACCAGATTGCCCTTTCCGCTGGTCTGCATTTTTCGACTGGTGAAGCCGTCATTATCATGGACGGCGACCTTCAGGACCCACCCGAACTCCTGCCCCAACTCATCGAGCGCTGGCGCGACGGCTTCAAGATTGTCTATGCCAGGCGAGTACGCCGCGAACGGGAGAGCCTGCTCAAACGCCTGTTCGCCTTCGTCTATTACCGTCTGCTCCAGCGCCTCGCCGAGGTGAAACTGCCCGTGGACACCGGGGACTTCTGCCTGCTCGACCGGCGGGTGGTCGATGTACTCAATGCCATGCCCGAGCGCAACCGCTATATACGCGGGTTACGCAGTTGGACCGGTTTTACGCAGGCGGAGGTGACTTTCGAGCGACCGGCGCGCTTTGCCGGGGAGCCCAAGTACAACTTCGGCAAGTCCCTGGCTCTCGCCCTCGACGGCCTGGTGTCCTTTTCGCGCCTACCCCTGCGCCTTGCCACACTGTTGGGCTTTACGACCGGAGTGCTTGCGGTGGTGATGGTGGGTCTGGTGCTCTACTGGCGTTTGTTCACCGATTCGCGCCTGACCGGCTTTGGTGCCCTGACGGCGGCGATGTTTTTCATGGGAGCAGTACAGCTGATCACGGTGGGTATTCTGGGTGAGTACGTAGGGCGGATATACGAAGAAGTCAAGAACCGGCCCCTCTATGTACTGCGCGACGTGCAAGGTTTTGATCGACCGACCCGAACTGCCGTGGAGCGGGGTAATCCGGCCACACACGTCCCCAACAACCCCTGACGGTGAATTCGCCAACACATACCTCTGGCCCTGCCAGGGAAGTACAATCGCTTCATGGACGTGCAAACGAACAAACTGACTGCCTACGACCAGGACTTTCATGCTTGGGCTAATGAGCAGGCGGAGTTGGTTCGTTCGGGAAGGCTTACGCAACTAGACCTGGAGAACGTCGCCGAGGAGCTAGAAGGCTTGGCCAGGAGAGACCGCCGTGAGATTGCCAGCCGACTAGATGTCTTACTCATGCACCTGCTCAAGTGGGCCTACCAGCCGCAGGCTCGCTCCAACAGCTGGAAGGCGACGATCCTCGAACAACGTCAGAGTATCTTCAAGCTTATCGAGGAGAGCCCCAGTCTCAATAGTTATCCCGAGCGGGTTCTGGACAAGGAATACGCTCTGGCTCGCGACCGTGCCGCGGCTGAGACTGGGCTACCAGTCGAAACGTTTCCAGGACGGTGCCCCTTTTCAATTGAACAGGTCCTCGATTCAGGCCGAGCTATAGATAACCCGGATCTAATCTAAAACGGGCTCAAGCCGCCTGGCAATCAGCTCTGCGTATCTAACCGGCTCCAGGTGATTGTCGAGGGGATTACGGTTGAGCAGGTGTGCATAGACCAGACCGGTCGTGGGATCGAGCTGGTCCGAGGCGACATCGAGGAAGAAAAAACCCTGCTCCCGACAACGCTCTCGAAGCAGGTCATTGTACTTCAAGGTCAGTTGGGTCCGCTCCTGCTGGGACGCCCGCACTTCTTTACGCAAGTTGACGACCTCACCCCAGATCTGTCCGTCCGCGATCGTCGGCAAAGGAACGCTCACCACGTAGATGTGCTGAAACCCCTTTGCCCGGACACTCGCAAGAAAATCAAAGTA
>JACMIX010000149.1 GCA_014380935.1 Gloeobacterales cyanobacterium ES-bin-141
TGCTTCAACCTGGGTGGGCTCCTGGGAGCACTCCTCACAGTTCCGGCAGCCAACTACCTGGGGCGCAAGGCCATGTTTTCGATCTACTTCGCGCTTTCCTCAGCAGCCATGCTGGCAGCGTTCGGTCTCGACTTACCGGCCGAAGTGCGGCTCTACATGTACTTTCCCATTGGCCTGACCGTCTTTGGCATCTTCGGCAGTTTTACTTACTACCTCCCCGAACTGTTCTCAACCAGGCTCCGGGCGACTGGTTCCGGTTTCTGCTACAACGCGGGCCGGATCGTTGCTGCGGGCGGACCGTTCCTGGTCGGTACCGTGGCATCCCAGGGAGTCAATGCCCTCGAAAGCGCCCTGACAACCCTCTTCTGGATCGGCCTCGTTCCTCTGGTGGCGCTGTGCTTTATGCCCTGGGTGGTTGAGACGAAGGGCAGAGTGCTGGTGAATTAGTGATACTCCGTCAGCTAAAAAGAAAAGACTGCTCGCAAAGTGCCAATGGTCAGGCCGTTGCTGTTGACGGAATTAACCGGTTGGATGATGAACTGCAAATCCGGTGTGATCGTCAGGCGGTCGTTCAACTGAATGCGGTAAAAGAGTTCGATATCTCCCTCCACTCCACTGGGAACCAGGCCATTAGTACGGCCCGGTTCTACCAGACCACTGACAGATCCTGAATGGACACGGACAGGCTGGGCATAGCCGACACCCAGACTGTTGCCGGGACCCAGAAAGTCAGGTAAAGTCAGCCCCGCCTGCCAGGTGGTCGAGTGAATTTCGGAGAAGGCAGCGACTCCCAGGGAGTTGACGTTGGTGGCAGCAAACCCGTAGCGGCCAAAAACGGCCAGACTCGGGGTGATGGCCCATTCAGCATTGACACCGTAGCCGTTGGTGACGCTGTTATTGATAGTGCTGGGCAGGATGGTGCCGAGAACGGCGCTCTGCTCGACTACCTGGGCATATTGCAGCTTGATAGATGCGTTGCGGTCAGGATCGATGCGTAGCTCGGTCGCAAGCAGTGTCTGACCGCCAAATAGACCCCCCGCGCCGAAGGCACCGAAAGGAGCGCCGAATGCGTTCGCGTTGCTGCTTGCATTTCCCGCGCCAGCCCCCCCGTTGCCAGACGTGTAGATGGCACGCAGTCGCAAAAAATCGTTCAGTTGCCAGCCAAAACCTGCTCCAGGCCCGTAAAACGCAGAGAAAGAAAACGTGATGAGCTGGTTGTTGAGGAACAGACCATTAGAGAAATCGAGTTCCTCGTTGTTGGCGAAGCTGTTGGTGTCTACCAGTTCACCGATGTTGACGCGGGCTGCGATCAGAGCGCGGAACCGGTCGCCGTCCATGCCCGTGGTGTAGTAAACCTCGTCAAAAGCAACAGAGGCAAGGCCCGTGGTGCTGACAGCGGTCGTGGATTGGTCGTAGGAAGAACCGTTCGGCCCCCCGGCGTAAAACAGCGGCCCCAGACCACTTGAGATCCCCGGCAGGGCAGCACCGGCATCGAAACCGCTTACCCCGCGCAGCCGGACGAGCAACTGATCCTCACCCATCAAAGTAGCTCGCAAGTTGAGGGTGGTGCGGGTGACGAGGGTGGTGTTGACAGCGGCAGCTGGGAAATTGGTTGCTCCCAGGGCGTCTCCGAACGCAGGCGCGATATCAGGGAACCCGGAGGCGATCCGGCCTCCGCTACCCGCACCGGTGAGCGCCATAACCACTGAACCGTCGAGCTTGGCCATGGTGGAGAAGAGCATGGACTCAGTATCCTGGGCTCTCGACTCCAGAACATCGGTGCGACGGCGCATGACCGATAGTTCAGTTGCAAACTCGGAGCGCAATCGCTCCAGGGTAGCAAGATCCGCAGCAGTGATCCGCTCGCCGCCCTTGGAGGAGGCAAGCTCACTAACTTTTTGAAGGGCCGCATCGAGGCCCGAGGCAAATTCAGTACGGCTCAAGAACCGGTCGCCCACGACGGCGTGGCTTCCGGTGAGATTGAGGTGCCCGGCAACGGAGGCGAGTGCCAGGGACGCCCAGCTGTTCGGGTCCACATCGGTCAACTCGGTAACGGAATTGAGCCGAACCATCTCGCCCCGAAAGCTCCCTTCTGTAAAAACTTCGGTCTGCTCTGAATCAGGTGCGGCAGATCCAGGGACAGGCGCGAGGAATGCTAGCACCACTACACCAATCAACCAATTACGCACATCTCACCCACACTCTGACGTTGGTATCCTACTTGAACGCCGTGCTCCGTAGACGCCAGACTGCAATGGTGAAGAACCCGGCGGCAAAAAGGACCAGGACTCCGACCGGTGCCAGTACCGAGGTGACATCCCCACCACGCAGCAGGATGTTTTGATAGCCCTCCAGAGCCCAACTTTGCGGTGTTAGCAGGGCGATTGTCCGCATGAAGTCAGGCATCACGAAGGTTGGCACCAGGATGCCGCCCAGGGCCGCAAGCACCACGACCAGCAAACTCGCAATGCCACCCAACTGCTCGGGTGTCTCGAAGAACGTGGCAAGTAGCAGACCGAGACTGGTTGCCACGCCCGCAACCGCGAGGGTAATTGCCACTAAGCCCAGGGGACTGCTACCCAGGTCAAGCTTTAGAATTCCCGAGCCGATGGCGAACATAAGTGCCGCCTGAACCAGATTGATCAAATAGAAGGGTAAGAGCTTGCCTGCCAGCAGCACGACCGGTGAGAGCGGTAGACCTTGCAGGCGGGTGAACGTGCCATACTGCCGCTCACGCAGGATGGAGAGAGCGAGCACATTGACGATGAAGAAGATACCGAAGATCGTCCAGGCAGGGACGTTTTGCTGAAGGCTATCGGGGCGCTTCTCGCCCACCACGGTTCCTGCGGGTCCCGTTGACTTCAATTTCACCTGCCCGCCATGCAAGTCTTGCAGGGCTTGTTGCATCGGTCCCAAGATCTCGGGCAGGAGCCTGCGGGCCTGCGGGTCCTCAATTGAGTTGGCTACCCGCTCCAGGCGGTCTTCGAGTTGCATGGGAATAATTTCCTCGGCAACTGTCTGAGCGGCGGCTCCGTCGATAGCCCCCCGGACGGGGGCAACGACCTGGAGAGGTGCGGCAGGATCGACAATTAGCTCGATCGCAATGTCACCTGTCCGGTTGGTCGCCTGAGCCTCGACAGCACGGCTGAAGTTTGCATCGAAGAGCACAGCCGCGACGACGGAGCGGGCTTTGACGCGCTCTTCGGCTGTGGCCCGATCCCTAACGCGCTCCAACCGCAGGCTGCCTGAATCTGTAAGTTGGTCAAGCACCCGTTCGGCTGTTTTACCCTGATCCAGGTTCACCACCGCTACTGTCGGCAGGTTCCCCTGGCTATAGAGGCCCTGTAAGGCCAGGTTCATAACTACCAAAAAGATAGTCGGCAGGAGAAACAGGATTGCCAGGGCTGCCCGGTCCACTGCGAGGACTTTCAAATCCTTCCAGGTCAAGGCCCAGATTTGCTGCAAAACCACCCTGTCTCCTCAATCGCGTAGCGACTTGCCGGTCATTTGCAAAAAGACGGTTTCAAGACTGGGTTCGAGTAGTTGTATGTTCTGAACCGGGATGTCCGCCCGGTTCAATACCTTGAGGGCCAGGACAAGAATCCGCTGTGGATCAGCTGCTTCAACAGTGAGGATATGGTCTTGCAACTCCACCCGCGTCACCCCCTCCAGGCTTCGGATCTGGGATTCAATACCTGCCCCGGATGTGCCGAGACTGATAGTGACTGTACCCCCGCCTGCCTGGGCCTTCAATTGCCGGGGGCTATCAAGGGCCAGTATTCGGCCATCCTCGACAATCGCAACCCGGTCGCACAACCGGTCTACTTCTTCCA
>JACMIX010000150.1 GCA_014380935.1 Gloeobacterales cyanobacterium ES-bin-141
GATGTTTGCCAGTACCTGCGTGGTACTCAGAGCCACGGTTGCGGAGGAGTCCGCCACGATTGCCCGAATACGGGGCATGGGCTTGTTGGGCCGGGGCGGGTAGGCCGGGACAGCGACGACCCCGGCGTACAGGCAGCCGAAAAAAGCAGCAATAAAGTCCAGCCCCGGCGGGTACAGCAGGAGCGCCCGCTCTGCACGAGCCCCGAGTTTCTGCAACCGGGTTGCGATTGCCCGGGCTTTGCAATCGAGCGCCAGGTAGGTCAGGCTTGCGTCCTCAACCTCACCATCTTTTAGAAATGTATAAGCAATCTTGTCTGGCTGACGAAGAGATCGGCAGCGCAACATTTCGACCAGGGTAGAGGGAGGTTCGTGCACGAGAGGGAAGGTCGTATTGGTGCTCCGCAGGTAAGGTAACCTATGTTGAGAATATTAGCCGTATAGCGAATAACATTCATGAGCGGTTGCCACTGTGCCATCATCACAATCAGTGACACGCGGACTCCTGACACTGACGAGAGTGGCCGGTGCATCCGCGAAATGCTCGAGCACTCGGGGCAAGAAGTCATGCTCTATTGTCTATTGCCCGACGAGCCGGCCCTGGTCCGCAGGCAACTCGAGGCCTGGTCGGTAGAAGCAGCCCTGGACAGCATCATTCTCAACGGCGGGACAGGTATTGCACCACGCGACACGACCTACGATGTTTTGAGGACCATGCTGGAAAAAGAATTGCCGGGGTTTGGTGAAATCTTCCGTGCCCTTTCCTGGGAGCAGGTTGGCTCCAGGGCAATTGCTTCGCGGGCAACAGCAGGCATTTACCGGGGTAAGGTTGTCTTTTCGCTGCCGGGCTCGACCAGGGCCGTGCGTCTTGCAATGGAAAAGCTGATTTTGCCCGAACTCGAACATCTTGTACGTCAGGTGCGCGGTGAAGGTCATTGAACAAAACAGCGGGGTGCTCTGCGCCCTGGGTGGGGGTGCAGCCCTGGGCCTGGCGACCCAGCCCGTCGGCTGGTGGTGGCTCGCCTGGATCGGCCTGGTGCCTCTTTGGGTCTGGCTTGGCCAGGAGCATCCCCGACCGGTGCCTGCTTTTCGCCTGGGATTTGTGCTGGGGATGGTCTACCACGCCACGCTGCTGCGCTGGTTGTTAGGGATGCACCCGCTCGACTGGATGGGCATTCCTTTCTGGCCCAGCCTCGGGATCGCCGTGGGACTATGGCTGCTGGTCAGCGCTACCCAGGCCTGGATAATCGGTGTGTGGGCGCTGGCTCTCGCGCGTTGCGGGTTACGTGGTGGCCTGCGTGTTCTTTACGGGATAGGAGTGTGGCTCGCGCTGCACTGGTTGTGGGGTCAGGGCTCGACGGCCTTTCCCTGGGGGGATCTTGCCCAGACCCAGGTGCCTGACCTGTGGGCAGTGCAGGTCGTGCGGCTGGGAGGATCGGCCCTGCTCGTGGGGGTGCTGATCGGGTTTAACGGTCTGGTGGCCGAGGCCTGGTCCCGCCGTGGACGTTATGGCACCGGGGCAGCGGTCTTGCTTCTAGCCGTCCATGGCTGGGGTCTGTGGCAGTCGAGTCAGCCGTTGCCCCAGGGTCCGACGTACAACCTGGGCGTTATCCAGGGCAACATTCCCCAGAACCAGAAGTGGTCTGAGACTGGACGGGTAAACATTATCGAGACCTACCGGGCGGGCTACCGGAATCTCGCCCGCACGCGACCCGACTTGATCATCCTGCCCGAGACTGCTCTGCCGGAGGTCTGGCCCCCCGGCTCCGACGACACACCCGCACTCAATGTGATGCTCGAGCAACTGCGCGAGTTCAATGTGCCCCTCCTGCCAGGAGCATTCGACCGGCGCGGTGACGGGCTGGCCAATACCCTTTTTGCCCTGGATGGTACGGGACAGGTCATCGGACGCTACGACAAGGAGCACCTGGTGCCGCTTGGGGAGCAGATTCCCCTCAAAGAGTACGTCGGCTGGCTTATTCGTAAACTCTCTCCCCTACAGCGGGACCTGCAGCCCGGCGACCTCGAGCAGGTCTTTGTGACCAGTTTGGGTCCGGTTAGTGGGGGCATCTGCTTCGACTCGGCGTTTGGAGAAGGTTTCCGTGTCCAGACAGCCAAGGGAGCACGCCTGCTCATCAGCATTACCAACGATGCCTGGTTCGGACCTGCCATGGCTCCTGAGCACCATGCCCTCGAGATCCTGCGGGCAGTCGAGAATGAGCGCTGGCTGGTGCGCGCCTCCAATAATGGCTCCTCGGGTGTCATCGATCCGCGCGGACGAACAGTCCGGTTGACAGGTCGGAACGTCTATGCCGAGTTCGTTGCTCCCATTACTGCCCTCGATACGCGCACACTCTACGTGCAGTGGGGAGATTGGGTAATCCCGACCACGGTATTACTTGCCTGTCTTGCCCTCGTGGTGGGCCGGATGTCCGCTAGACGATGGCTCTGAGCGGCGGGTACTGTGTCCGCGGAACGCCAGTAAAACGGTTCATGAGCGAACATTTCTGAAACCCGCTCAGGGCAAGGGTTTCAAGCTTTACAATGTAACAAAGTGTGCCTGCCTTTCAAATGTGGTGCATTACAGGCCAGCACTCCCATGCAACGCACTAGTAGATAGACACGCTGTTTACGGGGGATAGAGGCGCTTGAGTTTCTTGCGGGCGTCTTTAGTGGTGAATCGCCAATGGAGCTCCGCCCCCTGGCGGTTGCGCTCCTTTTGCCAGGCCCCCACTTCTTGCTCGACCTCTGTGCGGCTGGCCAACCGGCGGTCCAGACACTGAGTCGCCAGCACCGAAAACTCGATTTCCGCCATGTTTAACCAACTGCCGTGCTTGGGCGTGTAATCAAACGCCAATCGCCTCACAATCCGTCGGGCGGTCTAAGGAGTGCGGGTGAGTTGGGAGCGGCGGATATAGTCTCGAGCCGTGCCATGGTTCTAACTGATACCCACACCCTTCTTGGAGAGTCCACATGCGAGTGAGCCATGTAGCTTTGCGTTTGAGTGAGTACTGGTCCTGTGTGCAGGCGAGTCTGAGCCGGTGGTACCTTGTAGTGCCGAGTCGGGTTGTAAGAGTACCTCCTGAAAGAGGGATAGGCCCATTGCACCCAGGTCCAGCAGTGAGGCAGGCATAGCGACGAGCCTTGCAGCCCTGGGTCTAGCGGCAACGGTAGCCCTGTCTACTGCCCCTGTTCAAGCACAGGTGAGCTTCATTACCGCTCCGACCTACCCTGGCGGAGATAGTCCCTACGACATCACTGTTGGGGACCTGGACGGGGATGGCGATCTCGACCTCGCCGCGAGTAGTTTCTCTTCTGATGATGTGTCTGTGTTGGAGAGTACGACACCGACTCTGCAACTGAGCCCTTCGCCCAACCGTACTAACCCGACTCCTCTGGCAGGTGAGACTGTCAGTGGCAATATCTATGTCTTCGCCAGCGGCAAGGACCCAGACTTCCTGCGCGTCAAGTTCTACCTCGACGACACCACCCGGAGCGGTGCGCCCATCCAGTTAGAACTCGCGACCCCCTTCGACTTTGCCAGTGGCACAGTGAGCACAGCCTACGCCTTCGACACAAGTACACTCACGAACGGAGAGCACACGATCACAGC